>JAYUVL010000355.1:0-6425 GCA_043754075.1 Cytophagales bacterium
AAGTAGTTTTTGCCAGCGAGCGGCTGAGCAAAAACTACTTGTTGCTGGGTTTAATTACTGAACGAAAAGGAACTATCGGCGTTTAATTTGCTGCCGGTCACTTCTTCCACCAGTTTCTTGTATTTTGGTAAAGCTCATCCGATTGTTTCTGATTGTCAACGAAGAAGCCTTGCCGACTTAGCCGGATTTCGAAGTGGGCACTCTTGCTTTTGATCAGATCATCACTGATCAATGCTTCTTTTAGTTTTTGGCTCATGGCGGTCATCTTTTTTTCCTGAACTTCGGCTTGGGCACTCATTATTTGGGCATGGCGTTCTTGATCTTGCATGGCCATCTGTTGACGTTGCATTTCCTGTTCTGCTTGCTTCATGACTGCTTGGTGCTGGGCCATTGCTTCGTCATTGAGCTTCATTGATAAATCCATCAATTTTTTTTGTTGGCGGCTCAATTCATCGGCCAATTTCCCCATCTCTGCCTCCTGTTTTTTGCTGGTTGCTTTTATTCTGTCCACCAGTGGCTTATACTTGGGGTACTCTGCCTCAGCGATTGTTTTATCGTCAATGCGCAAGTATTTGAGTTCATTGTTTGGGTCAAGCTCAAACATGACCGTTTCGCCATTTTCCTCCCAAATGTAAGGGCCGCCCCCACTTATCAGCCCGGATCCGACTGCCATAGGATGGTCGTTTGGCCAAGCGTGGGCAACTTCCCATGGTTCGCGGCCCGCAGAAATTTTGACTCCATCTTTGGCCAAAATTTCCACACTTTCGTCTTTTACCACAAAGACATCTTTGTATTTTTCATAGTCCGATTCGCTGATTCGCTTATTTTCTTGGTACATTTCAAAGTGATTGCGCCCAAAGGTGATCATCATAAAATTTTTCCCAAAGCGCAGGGTGTCACCTTGCGGCTGCCAATCAACTGCGTGGACCGCCGCCTCGGCTTGGGCGGCCTCCAAGTCGGCCATAGCGGCTATTTGAGCTTCAAAATCGGGTGCATCAGGGGGCGGCAATTCGGCTAGTTCTGGATCGGATGGCCCGCCGAGATTCAATTCTTGGTGGTTAAAATAATTGCCTAACTTTCCGTTATGGGCAAAGCTGAGGGAAACCCAGGTTTTTCCCGGCACGATCAAAGTGGTAAAGACAAATGCTGCGATTAACAAGACGATGATTTTCATTCGATTTGACTCTTTTTGGGTGAAGTATTTATTTTTGAGAATATGCTCGATCCGGTACCTGAGCGAGGAATGGTTGAGGGCCATCCCCGAGGCAAAGCGCAAAGCTTGCGGTTCGGTGATCCACTCGGCCACTTTGATCAGGCAAGCCGCCAGCGGTTTGGCCTTGCCGGTGCGCGCAATGGCCCACGCGTCACAGTTTTGCTCCACCACTTCTTGCAACTCCTTGCGCATCAGACGATTGAAAGGTTGAAAAAAGAAAACGGTTTCCAAGAAATTGAACCAGTGCAGCCAGCGGTAATCTTTGCGAACCAGGTGGGCCAGCTCGTGGGCCAACATACTCTGTTGCTGATCGGGGGGCAAGTCCGTCACCCCACGGGTGGGCAAGCAGATCTCGCTCCGGCCAATGGCCAATGGGCTGCACAATTTTTCGGAGCAGGTGAGCACTATTTTTTGGTCAATTCCCGCTGCATTGCACAGTTTGAAAAGTTGATACAATAGCGCTTCGTTGGTGACTTTACGGCGCGGCGCGATGGCCCGGGTAAACCGATATTTTTGTACCAAAAGTCTGATAAAGAGAAAGATACAAATGGGCAGCCAAGTCCCAAACACCAAAAGTGAGGGGAGCAGATCCAAGGATAGAATACCGGCGAACCATTGATCACTACCGATCGGAGCGATGAATGGGCCAATGCTTGAATCGGTGCTTGCTGTCTCATTGTGGGCAATATCCACAATATTGGACGAATAAACAGCACTATCAGTCTCGGGATACGGAACGACTTGTTCCCCAGATTGCGGAACTGGACATTCGTTCATTTGGACAAGCGCGGGCCGATGGGCGGCGTATCCGGCCACCGGGTCGACCAAACTGGTGAAAACGCCCAATCCGGTGAATACTTGGATACTAGCGGTAAAAATGCCCGCCCCAAGGGCTATTTTCCAGAGCAGTTCTTGGGCTTGCGTATGAGCAAAGGCCGAGGTACGTACCAGCAACTTGGCCAGAACGTAAAAAGCAGTGCTGTGCAGCAAGTAGGTGAGCAACCAACAGCCGAGTATCATGGCGATTATTTCCATGTATTTAAGTTTTTATTGACGATAAATAGTAAAAATATTGTCTTATTGTTCTGAATCTAGCAACTTTTTTATTTTCTCCAATTCTATTTTGTCAAATTCATTTTCGTTGACAAGGTGGTTGACAAGTGCGTTGGTGCTCCCCCCGAAAAACTGGTCGATCAAAGTGCCCAACATTGATTGTCGGGTATCGCCCTCTGAAATGAGCGGCTGGTAGATGTATTGCTTGCCCTCGGTCTGGTGGTCGACTGCCCCCTTTTTTTCCAAACGTGACAGGACCGTGCCGATGGTAGTGATGGCCAATTCTCGGTGAGCTTTCTCCAGTTCATCGCGCACTTGGGCCACGGTGGCACGGCCGAGTTTCCAGAGGGCCTTCATCACGGCAAGTTGTAAATCGTCTAGTTTCATGTGATCGTTGATTGGAGGAAAATCAAGTTCTAACTACAAGCGTAGTACAAAACTACTACACTTGTAGTTAAAAGCAAATTTTTTTCCTAAATTTTCAAATTATTTTTTAATCAATTGATTTTCAATAATTTGCTAAAAAATGATTTAGGCAAAAACGGTTGGTTTGGGATAGCCACGCCTCGAGCGCTGTCTAGTTTTTGATGGCTCGGAAGGTAGCGATGGCTTGATCCACCGACTGGTCGTCGATGTCCAAGTGGGTGACCAAGCGGATCGCGCCCTTGCCAAAGGGGTTGGCCAAAATGCCCAATGATTTTAACCGTTGGCTGAATTGGAGCGGCTCAAGGGTGGGCAAGAGCTTGAAAATGACAATATTGGTGTAAACCGGCACCACTTCGGCAACGTAGGGCAGCTCGGCCATGCAATCGGCCAAGGCCCGGGCCCGGCGGTGATCATCGGCCAACCGGGCCACGTTGTTTTGCAGGGCAAACAGGCCCGCGGCCGCGAGGTAGCCAGCTTGGCGCATGCCCCCACCGAGCACTTTGCGCACCCGCAGGGCATGTTTGATCGTGCGCTGGCTGCCGAGCAGGAGCGACCCTACCGGGGCGCCCAGCCCCTTGGACAAACAGATCGAGATGGTGTCAAATAACTTGCCATATTCGGTGGGGGCATCGCCAGTGGCCACCAGGGCATTGAACAGCCGCGCCCCATCGAGGTGCAGGCGCAACCCGTGCAAGCGGCAAACTTCGGCAATGGCTCGGATCGTGGCCAAGTCGTAACAATTTCCGCCGCCTTTGTTGACCGTGTTTTCCAACGCGACCAAACTGGTTTTGGGCAAATGGATGTCCTCCGCATTGATGTTCTCCTGTACTGCTTCGGGCGATAAAATGCCGTTGGGAGTGTGCACCAGCCGGGCCGAGATCAGGGAGTTGTAAGCGATCCCTCCCCCTTCATAGTTGTAAATGTGCGACATCCGGTCGCAGATCACCTCGTCTTGGGGCTGGGTGAGCACGCGAAGCGCGATCTGGTTGGTCATCGTGCCCGAGGGGCAAAACAGGGCGGCCTCCATGCCAAATAGCTGGGTCGCAGTGATTTGCAATTGGTTGACAGTCGGATCTTCCTCATACACATCATCGCCTACCTTGGCAGCGTGCATGGCATCGAGCATGGCGGGCGTGGGCCGGGTAACGGTATCGCTACGTAAATCAATGTAGTTCATGTCAAAATAGATATAATGGGCAAAAATACATGATTCTCCAAAAAGCGGGCAAAGGCACTTTGTAAGTTATTCTCGATTATTTTTTGCATATCTGCCAAGTTTTGGCTTAATTTACCGACCAAAAACTTTCGGTATGCGAAAAATCATTTTAGGGAGCTGGATAGTGCTGGGGCTACTGGTGGGGTGCAGCAAAAAAAGCAAAGAAAAGAAAGCGACTGACCAACCGACCACTCAAGAAAAAAACATTTCGGTTGACCAAACTGCCCCAGGCGGGCGGCCCATTGGCAAGATCCAATTGTTTTTGGAAACTTCGGGGAGCATGGCGGGCTATTTTCAGGGCAGCGGCTTCACGGGCGTGATCACCAAGCTGCCCATCATTTGCGAAAACATCGCGGCCAACAAGCAAGTGAGCATTCAGTTCATCAACACGCCCACCGATGTGAAGCCCTACTCGGGCACACCGGCGGCTTTTGCCAATTATGTGAACCAGCAGCGGGGCAAGCTCTGCACGGCCAAAAGTTCGGAAATCCAGAACATATTTAGTTACATTGCCGATCAAACCAGCAGTGAGACGGTAAGCCTGTTTGTGTCCGACTGCATTCTTTCATTTGCCAGCCGCCAGACCGATGCAGTGGATCTGAATACCCTGGAGGCCAATGTGCGCGGCACTTTCCAGAATATCCAGCGCAAGGGATTTGCCGTTTCGGTCTATGCGTTCACTTCGGATTTCAGCGGAACCTACTATAAGATGGATCTGACCAAAGAAAACTATGCCCAAGTGGTTAGGCCTTATTATGTGTGGGCAATTGGCAAAAAGGAGCAACTGGAAACATTTCGGCTAAAAATTGCGGGTGATGCCGGCTTTCAGCCCCAGCAGCAGTTGCACCTGGGGTTTGGCTATGCCCCCGTGACCAAGTTTGACATTTTTTCCCAAATGATAACGCCCCGGGGCCGTTTCCGGGTCCGCAATTACCAAGAAATATATGACGTGGACGACCTGCCCAGCAAGCCCATCAGTTTTTATGTGGCCTGCAACTTGCAAAACCTGCCGCCGTATCTCCAAACCAATTTGGCGGCCAGCAGTATGGTGGTGGCGGGCAATGGGTTCAAGGCCAAAGTGGAATCGATTGACCCTCAGGCCAAACTGTACCAAATGAAATTGACCGCCGAAGATCTGAAGCGGGTAGGGGGGCACACCCACTTTGTGAAGGTCAAAGTGAGCGATATGGTTCCTCAGCAGGGCAGTTTACGGATCCGGCTGCCCTATCGCGCCGATGAATGGTACAAAGAATGGAGCACCTTGGATGACCGGACGCAGCAAGCCAACAAATTGAAGACCTTCGCCCTGATCCACTTGATGAAAGGCATCCAGGAAGCCTACCGCGAGCAACAAAATTTTGAAAATTTCATTGATCTATCGGTCAAATTGACCAAAGAAGACTAACCGTTTTGTTCAACCTTTTTCACTATTGCAATGGACTTTGTTTGGCTGTACACATTTTTTGGGGTTTTGGCAGAGCATGAAACGTATCTAGGCAACCAAGAAAAATTTGAGAGCACGGTATTTCCGGCCTTGGGCCTTGGCACTATGGGGTTGGGCGTAGTCATTGCGCTGATCTATTATGTGGTCATGAACCGTACTTCCCCCATGTTCAAAACCATCGGTTGGTGGCTATTGATGTTGTGCTTGGCGGCCATTCTCGCTTTGGGTTTTGGCCTTTATCAAGCCGGGGCACATACCGAGGCCGATGGGTCGGATGGTTTCGTCATTTTTGTCGGTTTGATCAATGCCATTTGGGCGGTATTTTTCTATTTCTTGGCCTCTTTGGTGTTCAAGCAGCCCCAAATTACCCGTTACGCCCAAAAAACGCCTTTTTAAGGGCGGTCATGGGCTAATTTTTGGCCAGCCCATCAGTTGGCCGAGTGCATCATTCGCCGTACCGGCGGCGAACCAATTACTCTTATCCATGCCCATGAAATAGCAATGGGATGGCCGACAAGCATTTTTATTCTTAAATCGTCTTTTCTGGTATTTTTTACAAATGGCACGACTTTTCATATTTGGGATTGGGGGTACTGGGGCCCGCGTTTTGCGCTCGCTCACCATGTTGTTGGCTTCAGGGGTCAAGACCAATGCCAGCCAAGTGATCCCGATCATCATCGATCTGGATTCCCAAAACGGCGATACCAATCGCACCATCCGGCTGATTGAGACCTACCAAAACATCCGGCGGCAAGCCTACTCAAGCCCACCCACGGAGGGTTTTTTTCAGGCTGATCTGCTGCAATTGGGCGCACTGGACAACCAGCCCAATGCCCAACAGATCGGCAAGTCGTTCCAATTGAAATTTGGCAACATTTCCGAAACTTTCTACGATTATTTGAAAGTACAGGCATTGCCCCACCAAAATCAGGTCCTGCTCGAGGCCTTGTTTGACAACAGCCTGCCCAGCGACCCCAATACTGAGCTCAATTTATCGCTCGAGAAAGGTTTTAAGGGCAACCCCAACATTGGTAGCATTGTGTTCAACGATCTGGTCAATACGCCAGAGTACA
>JAYUVL010000356.1:0-29434 GCA_043754075.1 Cytophagales bacterium
CGGTAACGTGGCCAAAGGGCCGGGATCAATGCCCGAATTTGGATCAGAAACAAAAAACGGTCATGGAACATGTTCCAAGGCCGTTTTGAGCCCCCTGACGGACTCGAACCGCCGACCTACTGATTACAAGTCAGTGGCTCTACCAGCTGAGCTAAGGAGGCAGCTCAATTGAAAAGTGTTGCAAAAGTAAAGTGAAAAGTGTAAACTGCAACACATAAGCCGCTTTTTTCATGAAAAAAATAGCAATCGCTATTAATCTGCTCATTATCTGGGTATTGTGTACCGGTTGCCCTTTTGAGTCGGCCGTGCCGATCGATGCCCCCACCCTCCCGATCAACCCCAACCTGCTGGGCAAGTGGACTTCCGACCCAGAAGCCCAGAGTTTGCTCGAGATAGCCAAGACCGATCCGTTCACCTACCGGATCACCGAAGTGGAAACCAGCATGGACAGCACCACCCGGCGAAAGTATTACCTGGGCCATTTGTCGGTAGTAGAGGGGGTACAATTTGTCAATCTGCAAATGATTGAACAAGACAAGCCCCGTACGGATTCCCTTACCTATATGATCTTCAAATTGGAAATCAAGCACAAAGACAAATTTGTACTATCGCCAATGACTGAGTATATCCGGGAAAAGTTCAAGACTTCTGCCGAGTTCAAAGCATTTGTCAAAAAGCATTTGCGGCTCAGTTTTTTCTACGAGGCCGATATGGTATATGAGCGGCACTGAACACCTGGCCAAGATGAACCTGGTTGGAGGGTTTTGGTGGTGGATTGCTTAACCAGAACCCCTTGGAAACTACTTTTAACCTTTACTGACGCTATGTATTCACCACCACACCACCGCCAAAAAAATTGGGAAGAAATCAAGGAATTTGTCCATCAAAACAGTTTTGCGATTTTGGTAAGCCAAGTAGAGGGCAAGCCTTGGGCCACCCATTTGCCGTTGGAACTGGGGCAAGATGCCACCGGCCAAGAGGTGCTGTACGGCCACTTGGCCCGCGCCAATCCCCAATGGCGCCATTTGACCGATACCACTGAAGTGCTGGCCATTTTTGCCGGCCCACATGCCTATATCTCCTCCTCGTGGTACGATCACGAAAATGTCCCGACGTGGAACTACCTGGCCGTCCACATCTACGGGTGCGCCCGGCTCATTGAGGGCGAAGAGCTGTACCAAGTCTTGAGCCGGTTGGTGAACAAGTACGAAGCCGCTTCGGCGAATCCGGTGTCAATGGGGACCCTGTCGGCTGGCTATGCCGAGCAACAGATGCGGGGGATTGTGGGCTTGGCAATCCAAGTAACCGATGTGCAGGCCACCTACAAGCTTTCCCAAAACCGAGATGCTAAAAATTACGCCAATATTGTCCAAGAATTGCAGAAACGGCCCGACGAAGCTTCGCACCAAATTGCCGAAGCCATGCTGCAGGCCCGAAAATAGCATTTGTTACCGCCAATCATCAACCCGATGCCCGTTACCTATCGCTCCGACCGTCGCTTGACCGTGGCAGAATTCAAAGACCTGCTCGACCGCTCCACACTCGCCGAGCGTCGGCCGGTGGATGAGCCGCTCCGCCTCCAACAAATGCTGGACCATGCCCAACTGCTGGTTTCGGCTTGGGAGGGCGATTTACTGGTGGGCGTTTCGCGCGCCCTGACCGATTTTGCTTTTTGCTGCTACTTGTCCGACCTGGCCGTCGATGCCCAATACCAGCACCGGGGAATCGGCAAAAAATTGGTGGAACTGACCCATGAACTGGCAGGCCACCAGACGACCCTGATCCTGTTGGCCGCGCCCAGGGCCATTGATTACTATCCGAAAATTGGGATGGACCACGCCAACAATTGTTTTTTACTGCCCCGAACGACCTAGGCCCGCCGTTACCAAGGCGGCGGCCCCGCCGGAACCTGGCGGAGCGTTGCAACTGGCCAAGGCCGCCCACCTTTTCACGTTTATTGCGCAATCATTGGCCTTTTGGCGTAATTTCGCCCCATGTGGTTGCAACGCTTACACCTGCTCAATTTCAAAAATTACCCCGAACTCCAAGTCGAGTTTTCCCCCGCCATCAATGGCATCACGGGCCAAAATGGCAGTGGCAAAACCAACCTGCTCGATGCGATTTATTATTTGAGCACCACCAAAAGTGCTTTCCACAGCAACGACCAACTCACCACCCGTTTTGGCGAATCGTTTTTCATGACCGAAGGAGAATTTGACCTCGATCAAGCCGAGACCTTTCGAGTCAACTTGAGCGTACAAGAAGGAAAGGGTAAAGTGCTCAAAGTCAACCGCCGAGAGTACGATCGGATGAGCAGCCACATTGGCCGTTTTCCGTGTGTGCTCGTCACCCCGAACGATACCGATCTCATCCGCGAGGGCAGCGAGTACCGGCGCAAGTTTTTTGACGGGGTAATGGCCCAAGCCGACCCCCACTACTTGGACCAACTGCTGCGCTACCACCGCCTGCTGCAACAGCGCAACGGTTTATTGAAACAGTTTGCCGAGCGGCAATACTTCGACCGCAACATGATCGAGGTATATGATGCCCAATTATTGCCCATTATCGATTTTTTGGCCAGCAAGCGGCAGCTTTATTTGCACCAATTCCTGCCCGTTTTTCTGGCACATTACCAATTCATTTCGGGTGGCAACGAGGAGGTGGGCTTGCACTATGAGTCAGAAGCGACCGACCCGCAGTTTGCCGACCGCTTCCGAGAGCAACTGCCCCGTGATCTGGCCGCCCAATACACCACCAAGGGCATTCACAAAGACGATTTCAGCTTTGCGATCAATGGCCGACCGGTCAAAAAATTTGGCTCTCAAGGCCAGCAAAAATCCTTTGTCATTGCGCTCAAATTGGCCCAGTTTGATTTTGTGGTGCAATGGAAGAAAACCAAGCCGCTGTTACTTTTAGATGATATTTTTGACAAATTGGATGACCTGCGAATCCAAAAGCTGATGCAACTGATGGCCAATGGTGTTTTTGGCCAAGTATTCTTGACCGATGCCCGGCCGGAGCGCACTCAGCAAATCTTCAAAGCCACTGGGCAAGCCATTCATTTGCTGGAAATAAGCGGCGGCCAAGTGGCTTCGGAATATACTTTGTAGCGGATTTAGGCTGTAGGTTGTCTGGGCTCGATAAATTTTTCTTCTGTCCAACCTTTGCGCCAAAGCACTGGTCGGTCATCTCCGCCCTGAAATTACCTGCAAGCGGGGGATCACATACGCAGACACCATACAGATGCGGCGGCGCGGCTCATTCGCTTTACCATTGTCTTCAACTCCGGGCGGTAGGGCTTCTCCGTGGCCTTCGGGGGAGATCTCGACTGCAATGGGATAATTGGCTTTCAATTGCTCCAATTGCTCCCGAATTACGCCTTCCACCGAGGCGGCCCGCTGGCGCGATAGCTCGATGTTGGTAGTTTGCCGCTTCCGCTCATCCCGTGCTCCTTGCTTGTCGGCGTAGCCATTGACGTATAACTTTACCAGTTTCTCCTTCTCTTTCAGGAATGGGTCCGTGTTCCAGTTGTCGATCAGCGCCTTGATATCGGCACTGATCAGGCGGGCAATGGCGTCTTTGCCTTCACTGCTCAGCTTAGCACTACCGGTGGCAAAGAGTACATCAGCCTTGAGGGTCACGTCCAGTTCTTTGTCCATGCTCTGGTTGATCAGGTTCAGTTCAAAGGTGATCTGCTTGAGCTCGGTGGCCAACTCTTGGATCCGGGCATCATTGGCCAGGCGTTGGCTATTACTGGCCTTTTTATCGCTGGTAATCAACACGTTGAGTTCATCACTGATTTTTTTGGCCCGTTGTTTTTTCTCTTCAATGTAAGGGATAAAATCGCGCACGGCCGAAGTGGGATTGGCCTTGGTGCGCACATCCAGTTGCTTGGCAATCTGGTCAGCTTGAACAATGGCAGCTTGCGCTTGGTTCAGGGTGTCATTGGCCGCCGAATTGGGTTGGCTGCTTTTGCAAGCCACCAAACCGAGAAAAACGAAGGGAAAAAATACAGCTATCCGTCTGTGGAGTTTCATGTGCGTAAAGATTGAAAAATGTCATGTTAAAGTTAGCGAAGTTTTCTTGAATAGCTGTATCTCGGTGCTTCTGGGGTTTTACAAACGCGAAAAAGCCCATAACCCAGAAAAAACCACCATCGAAATGACCACAGTGACCACCCAGAAAACGCGGATATATTCCCGTTCTAGACGGAGCGCCTCCACATCGGGGCGATAGACCCGGCGATACACTGCTTTTTGACGGCTGTGCCTCGGGGCAGGTGGCGGGGTGTGAGCCTGCCAAGCCGATTGCGGATTGGCGGCAGCGTGTAACACGATGGTATCATACGCTTGACGCTTGCGGGCATCGGCCAGTACGTGATAGGCTTCGTTGATCTCTTTGAATTTTTCTTCAAAATAGCGGCTGCCCCCATTGACATCAGGATGGAGGTTCATAGACAGCCGGCGAAAGGCCGATTTAATTTCGGTCGGAGAAGCACTGCGGTTCAACTCGAGCGCGGAGTAGTAATCTTTCATAGCAAGCCATGTAAGAAATCAAACCAAAAAAAGTAAAAGTATGGGTACTGCTAACGCGATGCAGACGAAGGAAAGTTGCTCCATAGGGACCACTAACAACCTTACTGAACAAACATAGTCAACTGTGAGCACTTGACAAAGCCAATCCCGGCGGAATGCAAGTTTTGGGGGATGAGCCTCTTCTTATCAGTCGCAGCGACCAAATAAGAGCATTGGGTGTATGTTTTGGTAAGTTATTACAGTAATTCTGGGAGCTGGCAGGCTTGTTGGCTACTCAGTACCCAGCCCGAAATTTTTCCCATGCGCTTTCCATCACTTTCGCCGTCAGTTCCTCGATATAGTAAGCACCCGCCGATGGATCGATGGTTTTGCCCAAGTAAGCCTCTTCGTTCAGGAGTAGCGACACATTGGCCGCAATCCTGACTGACTGCTCCTCGGGCGCGGCCAAGCGGTGGGTGTGGGGCAGCACGGTCACCACGTTACAGCCCCCGATCACGCCGGCCATGGCCTGGGTGGTATTGCTCAACAAGTTCAGGTTGGAGTCTTGCTGGGCCCGCTCGTCGGTCTGGATACTGGTGCGGGCATGGATACACAGATCGCCCGGCCCATATTGGGGCAGGCCATATTCCTTGGCCATTTCGGCAAACAGCAGCCGCAAAGCCCGCAAACCGGCGATTTCAAAAAAGTATTGGTTGGTAAGTTCTTTGGTAAACTGGATTTTGGGGATAATCTCCCCCACGCTGGCCCCCTGGGCCACCAATGCCTTGATCAGTTGGGCTGCCTGCCCCAGCAAATCGGCCACGGCATCGGCCACCAATGGTCGGGCCGATTGCAAATCCAAGGGCCGAAAGCCCGAAATGGGCATCCTCAGCAACCCCAGCGACAGTTCCAAGGGCAACACTGAGCCAGAGGGAGTGCCGGCCACTTCCATGCTCCCCATCAGCGAAACGACCGGGTGGCCTTGTTGGCGGGCATATTCCAAATAGTTTTCCAACAGGATGTCGGCCCCATTGCCCGCGATAAATGATACACCACAATGGGGCAGCAGGATACCTTGCAACAACTGGCCAAGATTGACCGCTTGGGCCTTGGCGCCCGACACATCAAAGGCCACCTCATCAATGCCCCGGTTCAGGTACGCAAGGGCCACTCGATTCGCCTGCGCCTCGTCGGTCACGGTGATTTGCAGGCGGTTGCGCCAATGGCGGCCCAGCCCTTCGGAGGTGGCCCATAAGTGGGGTCCCAAGTGCCCGGTCAATGGCGCGGCAGCAGTATCGGGCGTATAAATGGCCCCCAGCTCAAAACCATCCGGGGTTTGCCAGTGGAGCGCCTGCTCCAAATCTGCCCCCTTAATTTCGGCCAGGGCCTGTTTTTTCCAATCTTCGTAGGTAGCAGGGCTAAATTCGGCAAACAGGGATGATGTGGCCATGAGCGTTGTCGGTTGGGGGTGTTGATTTGTCCAAGAACCAACCACAGTCTGATTGGCCCCCTAAATAACTGTTTTTTTGCTGATTATTTGTTGCAAATTTGCTTGAATTTATCTTCTTCCTCTGCCTATGTCCGCTTTATTTGGTTTATGGACGGGTTACGCGCTGGCGTTGGTGCTGCTGGCAGCCATCTATTACCTCCTGCGCAACCTTCAGAAGCAAAAGAGGCAGTTGGCCGAATATCATCAAAAAGAAGCCGACCAGAAGCGGCGAATGATTGAGGCGTTGGTGGCAGATTACGAGAACATCACCAAAAGCATGGTGGACAAAAAAGGCAAAGCGGCCCAAACCATTCAGCAGTATTTGGATGCGGGTGAACTAAGTGCCAAGGATCCCCTCTACCAAAATGCCAAAAAACTCAACATTCTGCCCCCCAAGAAGAAGGTCGAGTTTCCCAAATGGCTCATTGCCCTGATTTCTTTCATTTTCGTGACCTTGGCCGTCTGGTTGGGCAACCTACTGGCCAAATAATCCACTACCTAAAAGTAGTGAGCGCCAAGCGATTGACTATTCGCGACTTTTCGTATATTTACAAATGATTAAATCGACCTGGTTTTAGTCTCACCAGCCTTTTATTTTGCCCCATTTCCTGTATAATTGGGTTACTTTTCGAAACCCGAGGTATTGTATTACGTACAATAAGTGACTTAAATTCTAGTTTTATGCCGTCTGACCACCTTGCCTTCCATCAAATCGACCTTGAAGATCGCCATGGCGAAACCTCCATCGCCATTCCAGAACTCGGCATTCCCCGGGTTGTCATCATCGGCGGCGGGTTCGCCGGTATCGAGTTGGTCAAAGCCCTGGCCGATGATCACATCCAAATTGTGATGTTTGACCGCCACAATTACCACACTTTTCAACCACTGCTGTACCAAGTGGCAACCGCTGGGCTAGAGCCAGACTCGATCGCTGGACCGATCCGCAAGTTGTTCAAAGACACGCCCAACTTCCATTTCCGATTTGGTTTGGTCAATCAGATCCACCCCGAGAGAAATACCATTGCTACCTCGATCGGTGAACTGCGCTACGATTACTTAGTGATTGCCAATGGTACCCGGACCAATTATTTTGGTAACCAGAAAATCGCCGAGTTGGTGTTTCCTATGAAGCAGTTGCACCAAGCTTTGGACCTCAGGTCCAATATTTTGCAAAACCTGGAAAAAGCCCTCTTGGTCAAGGATAAGGACGAACAACAAAGCTTGATGGACATCGTGATTGTGGGTGGTGGGCCTACTGGTGTGGAAGTGGCCGGGGCCTTGGGCGAACTCAAACTACACGTACTGCCCAAGGATTATCCCGAGTTGGACTTCCGCCAAATGGACATCCACCTCATCGATGGCGGGCCACGCCTGCTGGGCACCATGTCGGCCAATGCAAGCCGGCATGCCTATGATTACCTCACCAAACGGTTCAAAGTCAATGTGTTCCTCAACACTACTGTGACCGACTACGATGGCCGCGAAGTAACCCTGAGCAATGGCCGCAAGCTCTACGCCCAAACGGTGGTGTGGGCGGCAGGGGTGGTCGGAAACTTGGTCGATGGGCTCCCCCAAGAAGCGATCGTGCCTCGGGTCAACCGGATCATTGTCAATGAATTCAACCAAGTCAAAGGGTTCAACAATATCTTCGCGCTGGGCGACATCGCGTGCATGATCACCGAGGCCCTGCCCAAGGGACACCCTCAACTGGCCCCTGTTGCCATGCAGCAGGGCCGCCTTTTGGCCAAAAACTTACAGCGGCTCATCCACAAAACCCCCCTGAAACCATTCAAATACCTGGACAAAGGCAGCATGGCCACCATAGGCCGCAACCGGGCGGTAGTCGATGTGGGCAAATTTAAATTTCAGGGCTGGATGGCCTGGTTTGTCTGGATGTTTGTCCACCTGCTCTATATCATTGGGTTTAGGAGCAAAATTGTGGTCATGCTGAACTGGTTCTGGAACTATTTTACTTATGACCGGGCCACCCGCCTGATCGTGCGCCCGTATGTAAAGGAAAAACTGGAGAAAATCCCCACCAATGCCGTGCGCTAATCATTGGGCGCATCCAACAAATTGGTACTTATTCCGTTTAAACTGTACATTCACCAACTCAACACATAGAATATGAAAAAAGTGATAGTGCAATCCTTTGCCTTCCTGCTGCTGCTGGCGGCCAGCGCGGTTCAAGCTCAGAATCCTGACGAAATTTTTGCCAAATATTTTCAAAATACAGGCGGACTTGATAAATGGAAAGCCGTGAAAACCATGCAAATGGACGGTAAATACGCATTGGTGGCCTACGGCATAGAATTACCCATCGTTTCTTATTCCAAGGCGCCAAACATGGCCCGCCGCGAACTGGACTTCCAAGGCTTAAAGGTGAGCCCATTTACTTATGACGGCACCACCGCTTGGAAACTGATGCCCGCTGAGGCTGGTGGAAGCGGTGCGCCCGAAAAAATGAGCGATGAAGAGGCCAAAGACATGATTTTGGACGCTGATATGGACAGCCCTTTGATCGACTACGCAACCAAGGGGCACACTGCCGAATTGATGGGCAAGGAAACCATTGAAGGCACCGAGTGTTTCAAAATTAAGTTTACCAGAAAGACAGGCAAAGTGGAATACTACTTTTTTGAGCCCGAGAATTCTGTCCTGATCATGCTTCGCACTACTGTAAAAGACCCGCTGATGGGTGAAGTGGAAATGGATACTTTCTTTAGTGACTACAAAGAAGTAGGTGGCCTCATGGTCCCCCATTCAAACGATGTTAAGAACAAAGGAACTTCGGTCCAGAAAGTAACGTGGGAAAAAATCCAAATCAATGCGCCTATCGATGAAAAGGTATTTGCTATGCCAAGCAAATAAGCATCCATGGTTCGCGCTAAAAAGCCTGCTGTGTTTCTACAGCAGGCTTTTTTATTGATTGTTACCCCTGTGCCCTACAATAAAAACTGCCCCAAAACACGACCCCGGGCTTGGCGATGTTCGCCAAAATTTACGACATTACTATTTATTGAACACCCAGCCCCGCATCTTTTTCCAATCTTTTGGATTGAGGGAAAATCTCCCAATTAAGCAAGAATGTACTTACTTCGGGCACAATCAACAGAACGTGAGTTTGACAGGAGTCGATCATTGATTAAAAATCAACTCACAGATTATCAACATATTAAATCGTATGTTTTTTTGCTATTGCCTAGACGAACAATTAGGCCCTACCTATCGAAAGACAGGCATAAGGCTAAAACAGCAAGCGGTTTTTCAATAAAAAAGCCCCAACACTTGCGGGGTTTTTTATGGAAGTTTTTTGATCTTCCAGAGCACGTGGAATTAGAACTGCTCGGTACCGGAAAAGAAGAAACTGCCTTCAATGGCGGCGTTCTCGTCAGAATCAGAACCGTGTACCGCGTTGGCCTCGATCGACTTGGCAAATAGCTTGCGAATAGTGCCCGGTGCGGCATTGGCGGGGTTGGTCGCCCCGATCAACGTACGAAAATCGGCCACTGCGCTATCTTTCTCCAAAATCATGGCCACCACAGGGCCGGACGACATATAGGCGCACAATTCGCCATAAAAAGACCGCTCCCGGTGGACTGCATAAAACTGGCCTGCACGCTCCGCACTCAGTTGAGTGAGTTTCACGGCCACCAGCCGGAAGCCTGCCTCTTCAATCATTTTGGTGATTGCCCCACTGTTGCCCGCCAAATAAGCATCGGGCTTGATCATGGTAAATGTCCTGTTGGTTGCCATATCGGTAAAAATAAATGACTTAGATGTTTCGGTCGCAAAGTTAGCCCCGAAAATTATGGCTTACTAATGTCAATCCAAGATTTGTCACCAGACCGGCCGTTATTTCGCTTGCCCTACCTTGCCAGATGCCTTGCCTGTAGGTGCTGCCTTCTTGGCTGAAGCGTACTTGACGGGCTGTTTGGCTGAATCTTGGATCATTGATGGCGGCCAAGTACAAGAAGCCGCAAAACAAAGGACAATCGAACCGATAAAAATATGCTTGCTAAAACGTTTCATAGATCATGGAGTTTATGTTAAAATAATGATTCAAATCCTCCTTTATCACAACACAAAACAAGCCAAATAAATTGACGCCCACATTTTGTTATGTGGCACAAATGTAATTTTCATTGGTATTTTGCAACAAATGCGCCGACCTGATCAGCTGCCCCGCTTCAGCTCCATGACGGTAATTTCAGGCAGAATGCCGATTCGGCCCGGAAAACCGAGGTAACCAAAGCCCCGGTTCACGTACAGATATTGGCTGCCTTCGCGGTACAGATCCGCCCAACGATCGTAGAAATATTGAATGGGGCTCCATTTGAATGCACCTATTTCTATCCCCAACTGCATCCCGTGGGTGTGCCCGGCAAACATAAGGTCTATGTCGGGGAACTCGGTTCGGACTTGCGCATCCCAGTGGCTGGGATCGTGGGACAGGAGCAGCTTGACCGGAGCCTCGCCCGTGCCAGCGTACGCACGGGCCAACTTGCCATATTTGGGAAAATTGCCCTTCCCACCCCAGTTCTCGATCCCGATCAGGGCCAATTGATCACCACCTGATCGCAGCATCCGGTGTTCATTCATGAGCAAGTCCCAGCCCATTTGGCGGTGGGTATCCATCAACGTTTGGAGGTTGCGCTGCTTGGCCTCTGGCGATTCCCAGCGCACATAATCGCCGTAATCATGGTTGCCCAAGGTAGAATAAACCCCCAGTGGAGCCTTCACCTGCTTGAAAATGTTGAAATAGTCTTTCATCTCGGCGGCCTCATTGTTCACCAAATCCCCAGTGAACAGCACAAAATCCGGTTTTTCGGCCAAGAGCATATCTACGCCCCCCTGCACAGCCAACTTATTGAAAAAACTGCCCGAGTGGATATCGGACAACTGCGCCAACCGGATGCCATCAAAAGCTTTGGGCAGATTGGGCAGGGTAACTGTGAGACGGCGCACGCGGTAGTCGTGGGCCCCTTTGAGAATGCCAAAGCTCATGGCTGCCAAGGGGATCGAGGCTGCCAACAAGCTCGATTTGGCCAAAAATTCGGATCGGGGAATGCTGCCGCTGGCGGGTGCATCAAGCACCTCGACCGATGCCGCGGGAACCAGGGCCGGCCCAGCAGTACTTTTCTGAAAAAGTCCCGCCAACTGGGCATACCCCCATTGCACCACACGCATGATGTCGTCCACCAGCAAAAATACCGAAGCGAACAATTTGGAAAAATACACCGCAAAGAGCACCACCGCGGCCAGCCGGCGCGCCTGAAGACCAAACACCGCTGGGTACAGGTTATACAGGGCCACCCCGCCCAACATGGCCACACTCACGGCCCAATAAGCGCCATATATCAGCCGACGGGCCGAAGCGGGCCGATCCCCAAATACAATTCTAAAGGCTTGGAAGAAATAATAGTCCAGCGACACTAAAATGCCAGCCACTACCAGCAACACAATCAAACGGTTCATGCTCAGTTTCAGGGGAAATGTTTAGATAAAATTCGTTCTACGCAACCCAGAGAAAAAAAGATGTTTAGGAACGTTAAATTGTCATTGAGCCTTGTGGGTGCTAAAACTTCCAAAAGACCGGTATAAATCAGCTGCTTTTTCACTACCTTCGTTTCAATTTAAAAACTTTTTGCCCGAGGCCATTTTTTTATTTATGAACATCCCACACTTGCCCATTGCCACCCCTGAGAATGTGGAAGAAACTACTGAAAACAGTCTTTTTATTATTGGGGTAGGAGCATCGGCAGGGGGACTAGAAGCCCTAAGCGATTTTCTCTCCCACTTGCCCCCAATGATCGATAACATCGCCATTGTGGTGGTGCAGCACCTTAGCCCAACCTATAAAAGTATGTTGGTGCAGTTGTTGAGCAAGCAGACACCCCTACAAGTGGTGGAGATCAAAACCGATATGGAAGTGGAAGCGGGCAAGGTCTACATCACTCCACCGGACAGCGAGATCAGCATCTCGCACGGCGTAATGCACTTGACCAAACCATTGATGTCCATTGGGCCAAAACCATCAGTGGACGCCTTCTTTAATTCCTTGGCCGTAGAAAAACGCGATCATGCCATCGGCATCATCCTTTCGGGTACTGGCTCCGACGGCGCCAAGGGCATTCGCCGGATCAAAGAATTGGGCGGCTATACAGTGGCGCAAGATCCACAAACCGCCAAGTATGACGGAATGCCAGTTTCAGCCATTGAGACGGGCCAAATAGATTTGATTTTGCCGCCCGATAAAATGGGCGAAGAGCTGTTCGCACTCATTAGCGACCCGGAAAACAGCCGGCCGTTGAACAAGTTGCCCGAAATCAAAATGGACAGCCTGCAACAAATCTTCGGGCTGCTCTCCAGCCGCACGGGCACTGACTTTGGCCAATACAAACCAACAACCATCTTGCGGCGGCTGGAGAAGCGCTTGGATGCTTTGCGAATCAGCAGTGTGGACAATTACCTCAAATTTATTGAGGAAAACCCCGAAGAGGTGGAAACCCTGTTCAAAACGATCCTGATCGGGGTCACCAACTTTTTCCGCGATACCGAAGCATTCAAGGAACTGGAAAAGTTTTTGGCCAAAATTATTTCCAATAAGGTTCCCGGTGAAACCGTCAGGATCTGGGCACCCGGCTGCGCCTCGGGAGAAGAGGCCTACTCGATCGCCATTTCGCTGTCAAAACTGCTCGGGAACCGGCTCAATGATTACCATATCCAGATTTTCGCAACCGACATCGATGACCGGGCCATTACGTTTTCCCGACGGGGATTGTATCCTGAATCGTCCATGTCCTATGTACCCCCCGAAATTATAGAGCAATATTTTGTCCGGGAGGGGCCAGACTTCAAGCTGTCCAAATTAGTGCGTTCCATGGTCATGTTTTCCAAACACGATGTGACCAACAACCCGCCGTTTGTCAAATTGGACATGATTTGCTGCCGGAACCTGCTCATCTATTTCTCCACTGCCCTCCAGAAACACGTTATCCCGCTGTTCCACTACTCGCTCAACTCCAACGGATTACTGTTTTTGGGCAAATCGGAGAACATTGGCCAGTTCAGTGATTTGTTCATTACGATGGACAGCCGGAACAAGATTTTCCAGCGGCGCAATGCCTCCGGTGGACCGCTAGTTCGCTTTTCGCCCTTTTCGTCCCGCTCTCGCAGTGGTCCTGTTTCTGAGCCGATCCCGCAGGAGCTCCCCCCGATCACCGTGGCCGACAGGATCAAGGAAACCTTGTACAGTACTTTTGATTCTCCCTATGTGATCGTCAATGGCAACATGGACGTGATCCAGGTAAGTGGCGATGTGCGCATGTACCTTGGCCTCACCCAAGGCTCGATGAATGCCAACATCGTAAAAATGGCCCAAAGCGAGCTACAATTGGATCTCCGCACGACCATTTCCCGGGCCGTAAAAGATCACTTGCCTACCTCCTCGGCCCTGAAACACTTCCAATTTTTTGGCAAAGATATTTTGGTAAAGATCGTGGTCAAGCCACTGTACAACCCTCGCAACCAAGAGGGGCTGTTTATGGTAGTTTTTGAACAAAAGGATGCCAATTTGTTGCTCCCGCTGAGTGCAGAGAAAGCCCAATTTTCGGAAAATGAGCGGGTGATCGAACTGGAACAAGAGCTGGGCGCTATCAAAGAACAGTTGCAAGCGTTTATTGAAGAACTAGAAACCGGCAATGAAGAACTGCAATCGCTCAATGAAGAACTACAATCGGCAAACGAAGAGTTGCAATCGAGCAACGAAGAGTTGGAAACCACCAACGAAGAATTGCAATCCACCAATGAGGAGATGCAGATAGCCTACGCCGAACTGCGCACTACCAACGAAACCCTGGAAAAGCAAGAAAAACGATTACAAGAATCGGACAAAAACACCCGGGCGCTGCTCAACAACCCCCTCCAAGCTTCTTTCCTCATCGATCAAAATTATCAAATATTGGCCTTCAACAAGGTGGCTGCCGAAAAAACCTTGGCTTTGGTCGATCGAGAGATGAAAGAAGGCTCCCCAATCATCGATTACCTCTTGCCCAGTGAACTGGAAGATTTCCAGCATCACTTTCAAAAAGCCCTGCAAGGTCACCAAATCAATGGGGAGAGGTCGCTCACGGTGCCTGCCGATGGGACGACCTATTGGTTCCGTTACCATTTTTACCCGGTGCTCAACGATGATGGCACGGTGGAAGTAGTGTCCTACAACCTGCTGGACATTTCACAAGAACGACGCGCCCAAGCCCAACAACGTCAGAGCGAAATGCTGATCCAAGCCGTGTACGAGAACTTGGACGTGGGCCTCAACATAGTCGATGAGTTGGGCAACTATATATCTGTGAACCCGGCCTATTGCAAACTGCTCGGCTATGAACCCGCAGAGCTGATCGGACGGCAACATTTGACCATCGCCCCGCCCAGTTTTAAGGCAGAGGCCCAAAGGCTTTTCAAACTCACACTCAACAGTAACGAAACCATTATTGGCGAATGGCAATTGACGCGCAAGAACGGGGTAATACTCGATGTGCTCAAGACCAAATTTCGTTTAAAACAGACCAATGGCAAGTTTTATGTAGTGACGGTAGTTCGGGACATTACCGAGAGCCGAAGATACCGCAACATCCTGAGCACTGCCCAAGCCAATGCCCCGTTGGGTGGCTGGGAACATGACTTGTCCACCGGCAAGACTTGGTGGACCGACGAAGTTTATCAAATATACGAGACCAATCCCACCGATTTAGAGGCCACCCTAACGGCCCTTGGCGAGCCTTATCAAGCCGAAGCCAAGGTATTTTTGGCCACCGCATTGGACAAAGCCCTAAACGAAGGGGAGGCATTCGATGCCCAGCTCCGTTTCACAGCCCAAAATGGCGTTCAAAAATGGGTCCGGCTGACTGGTAAACCGATCCAATCCAACCATAAAACTGTTAAGCTATTTGGGATTATCCAAGACATCACTGCATTGAGAGAACGAGAGCTGTTTGAGAGCAAATTGGCATCGGTCGCCCTCAAAACAACCAAATCAATATTGATTACCAACGCCAAAGGCTTTACTGAATGGGTGAACGACAGTTTCACCACTATGACAGGCTACGCCCTGGCTGAAATCCAAGGCAAAAAACCGGGCCATTTGCTGCAAGGCCCACAGACTGACCCTATTACCGTGGCCCGTATTTCCGAAAAACTACGAGCGGGCGCCCCCGTAAACGAAGAGATCCTCAATTATACCAAAGAGGGGCAATCTTACTGGCTGAGTATGGAAATCTCCCCGGTTCGGGATCTGAACGGGGAGATTTCCCATTTTATCTCCGTCCAATCCGATATTACGGCGCAAAGGCAAGGTCTAGCCGCTTTAAAGGCTTAAATTTGGCTAGTTTTGCCTCCTATTGCGTGTTGGGCCATGACCAGAAAAATCATTAGTATCGTCATTGGGCTTTTGTTTGCCCTGTTTGCCTTTTTTCAGTACAACGACCCCGATCCTTGGGGCTGGATCGTTGCTTATGGCTACGTGGCCGTCAGCGGTTTTTTGGCGGCGGCGGGCCGATCAAACAAGCTGGCCATCCTGCTGGGTTTGGTGGCCTATACCGTGGGCATTGTTTACTTGGCCCCGAGTGTGTACCAATGGGTGGCCCACCACCGGGACGTGAGCCTGCTGTATGGCATGTCGACCGACCGGATGTACATCGAGGAATCCCGCGAATGTTTAGGATTGGTCATTGCGTGGCTTGGCTTGGCCTACTTCTACACCGGGCTGCCCGGATAACTAGGCTTAATATTTACAACCATCTCCGTTTATCAGTTTATTTTACTTTATGAAAATTGGTATCCTCCGTGAGGGAAAAGTACCACCCGATCACCGAACCCCACTCACCCCTGATCAATGCCGGACGATAGCCGATCAATTTCCGGCTATTGAAATAAAAGTCCAATCTAGCCCCTTCCGATGCTTTACCGACGATGAATATGTGCGCCAAGGCTTTGTGCCAGTGGAAGATTTGCACCAATGCGACATCCTGCTTGGCATCAAGGAAGTGCCCATCCAACAATTGATTGCCCATAAAACGTACCTGTTTTTTTCCCACACCATCAAAAAACAGGCACATAACCGGCCTTTATTGCAAAAAATATTGGCAAAACAAATTCGCATGGTCGACTATGAAACCCTCGTTGATGAGCAGGGAGCCCGCATCATTGCCTTTGGGCACTACGCCGGGCTGGTAGGGGCCTACAATGGCCTGCTTACTTTTGGCCAGCGCATGAACCTCTACCGGCTCAAGCAAGCTCACCGATGCTTTGATCGGCACGAGGTGTTTGCCCAAGCCGAGGGCATCGATCTGCCCCCCATCAAAATCGCGGTGACTGGGGGTGGACGAGTGGCCAAAGGGGCACTAGAACTGCTGACCAAAGCAGGCATCGACCAAGTGAGCCCCGAAGCTTACCTACATGACCATTTCGACCGAGCCGTCTATACCCAACTCCATTCCCACCACTACCATCGCCACCGACACGGCCAGCCGTTTCTTTCCCGGGACTTTTATGCTAATCCCCAAGATTTTGCCGGGGAATTTTGGCCCTATGCCTGCCAGACCGATCTGCTGATCGCAGCGGCTTTTTGGCACCCGCAGGCCCCGGTGCTGTTCACCCGCGCCGAAATGCGCGATCCGGCTTTCCGGATCAAGGTCATTGCCGATGTCACTTGCGACATCGATGGCTCAATCCCCAGCACCTTGCGGGCTTCGCACATTGCCAGCCCGGTCTATGATTATAACCCCTTTACCGAAAGTGAGGAAATGGCGTTCAGCCGCGCCACCAATGTGTCGGTCATGGCGATTGACAACCTACCGGGCGAACTACCCCGCGACTCCTCCGAAGATTTTGGCAATGTATTGGTGAATTTGGTGCTCCCTCATCTACTCGATGAGCGCGACGACCTCATCCGCCGGGCCACCATTGCCCAGCATGGAGCACTGACCCCACGCTTTCAATACTTACAGGACTATGTAGATGGCCAAGTGGCCTATGTTGGGTAAAGCCAAAACGCTATTCGCGGCACTTCGGGTCAGCCCCAAAGTGCCGCGCCAGGCGGCCAGAACAATGCTGCCTTGTTTTACGGTGAACAGCCTCGGGAAATCACCGAAACAATACCGGCCAAACGCACCAAAATGGTAGGTTTGGCCGGTGGCCAGTGTGTCAATTGTTGTGTGGTTTGCACAACAGCACCGACTTGGAGTGGGCAGCTTATATTTTGGCCTCGAGTTCTTCCACCTCAGTGGCCAAGGTTTCCCATAGTTGGTTCTGCTTGCCCAAATCCGCCACCACTTGGCGCAGTTGCTTGTTCAGTTCTTCCAGCGCGTGCGGGTGCGTATAGACTGATGGTTGGGCCAGTTCATGCTCAATCTGCTTTTTTTCCTTTTCCAACCCGGTCACTTTGTTTTCTACCTCCTCAAGCTGTTTTTGGGCTTTTTTCAGGGCTTTGCGCGCATCTTCCCGCTCTTTTTCACTGGCGGCGGGCTTGGCTTCGGGTTTATTGGCGGCCCGTTTTTCCATTTTTTCATTTTTCCCGTTGGGAGAACCGGTTTTGACCTGTTGGCTCTGCCAGTATAGGTAATCTTCGTAGGAGCCCGCATACTCCCGAATCTCCTTGTTCTCGATCCACCAAATTTTGTTGGCCACTTGCGACACAAAATGGCGATCGTGGGATACGGTGATGAACGACCCTTCGTACTGTTGCAGGGCCTGGGTCAAAATGTTGACCGATTGGATGTCCAAGTGGTTGGTCGGTTCGTCGAGCAGCAAGAAGTTGGACTTGGAGATCAGCGTGAGGGCCAAGGCCACCCGCGACTTTTCCCCGCCCGAGAGCACCTTGATCTTTTTGAAAACATCTTCGCCCGAAAAAAGGAAGCAGCCCAGCACCCCGCGCAGTTCCATTTCGGTCTTGGCCGTACCCGCCTGTTTGAGTTCGTCCAAAATGGTATTTTCCACATTGAGCACTTCCAACTGGTGCTGGGCATACACGGCGGGCTTGACATTATAGCCAGCTTTGACTTCGCCCTCGACCGGTTCAGTGCCCGCCACAATCCGCAACAGGGTCGACTTGCCCCGGCCATTGGCCCCAATGAGGGCTATTTTGTCCCCGCGCTCGATCACTGCTTTGGTGTTGTGCAGGATCTGGAGCGGGCCATACGATTTGGACACGTCTTCGAGGGTGGAAATAAACCGCCCAGGTTGTTGGTCAAAGGAAAACCGGAAATTCACCCGGGCGTTCTCATCGATTACATTCTCGATCAGATCCAACCGATCCAGGGCCTTCACCCTGGACTGAACTTGACGGGCTTTGGAGGCCTTGGCCCGGAAGCGATCGATAAACCGCTCGGCCTGCCGGATGGATGATTGCTGGTTCTCAAAAGCATTCTTTTGGATTTCTTGCCGCAAGGATTTCTCCTCCAAGAAAAACTCATAGTTGCCGGGATAGTAATTGAGCTTTTGGTTCGATACTTCGACGGTAACGGTGATTACGTTGTTGAGAAACTCCCGATCGTGCGATACAACGATGATGGCCCCCTCATAATTGCGCAAATAACTTTCCAGCCATTGGATGGAGGGCATGTCCAAGTGGTTGGTGGGTTCATCCAGCATAAGGAGTGAGGGCTTCATCAGCAGCATTTTGGCCAGCATGACCCGCATCCGCCAGCCACCCGAAAATTGGCGAAGGGGTTTGTGGAGGTCTTCGGTGGTGAAACCCAGCCCTTCCAAGATTTCTTCGGCCTTGGCTTGGATACTGTACCCGTCCAAAATTTGAAACTCCTCTTGGAGGCGGGTCAACTTGTCAACCAAATGATCTTCGTATTCGGTCTCCATTTTATGGAGAATCTCGTCCATTTGGTGCTGGATCTGGTTTTGCCGCTCAAATGCTTCCATTGCCACCGACAAAATGCTATCGTCGGTCTGGTAGCTCAACAAGTCTTGGTTCAAAAAGCCGATCGTGCAATCACCACTTTTGGAAATACTCCCCTCATCGGGTGGGTACTCTCCCGTGATGATGCGCAGCAGGGTCGATTTGCCCGTGCCATTGGCCCCAATCAGGCCAATCCGGTCTTTGGGCTTGATGTGCAGTGAAGCCTCCAAATACAGGGCCCGACTGCCCAGAAAAAACGAAAGATCTGTAATTGCCAACATACCGCAAAGTTAAGGCAAGATTGGCCTGATCCCCAACTTGGGACGGGGACAGTTGCAAAATTAAAGCCGGCCAAGTCATTCATTGCTGGGCCAGACAGGGCGCTAACGTGCGGATCAATGGCCGACTACCGGCCCAGTTGCAGGCGACACTAAGGTTTTATCCGGGTGCTTTAGTCAGTATTTGATCCCTACTTCTTTGAAAACAAAGCTCAACAGCCAGGCGGGCCCGATCATCAGGAATTGAACATCTTTGAGAAATGAAGGTTTTTTGCCTTCTACTTTGTGGCCATAGAACTGCCCGATCCAAGCGATGACAAAAATACCCAAGCTAATGGCCCACAAAGGAGCCCGCCCCGATTGAGCCAAGGCGTGGTTGCCCCAAGAGCAGGCCAGACAAACGGCCAAGATGCCAAGGAACATCACTACCGAAAGCCGAAGGTAGAAAATCAGCGCCAGGGCCATCGCCAAGGTGGCAAAATTGACCCATTCCCCCATTGGGGCCGGAAAAAACTGACTGATGTAGCCATTCGGGATGCTCCAAAGCAGGCCGATCACGCTGAAAAAAATAGCGGGGACACAGATCCAGTGCATCGTTTTATTGAAGGCATTTTGGTGGCTTTCGCCATACTCATCCAGCCATTGTTGCATCGTTTTCATAGTGTTGTTTTTTGGTCAAAGTGGATACTCGGGACTTTTTTTGATTGGCCGAACTTAAAAAATAAATCTCACAATAACCTTGGCTGATCATCAATTGCCTAATTGGCATAGACAAAGCCCGAGGCATTGGTGCCGATGATGTTGCCATTGCCAATCCGCCCGTCGGCCATTTCTCGTTGCAAATACCGGACATACTTGGAAGTGTAAATCCCAAACCCGTTGGGCAGAAGCTGGAGCGAGTTAAACCGGCCCGGCTGAAGGGAATAGGGAAAATTGACGTGTTGGCCCGGCAACCGATCCACCGATTTGTGGTCCATCTTGTAGCGGCGATATTCCCAAGCCCGGGCATTATCGATGAAAATATGGACATTGTATTGATCAGGCTGGGCGATGATCTGGAAATCAATCCCACGCTGATCCAATGCCAGATCACGAAGCACGTTTTCTGGGCCGAAAATACATCGGCAACCAAAATAAGCGTGGTACTCGGTGAGCAAACCGAACTGGGTTCGATACAGCCGTGCCCGGAGCCCCTCGTGAAGAGCAGCCTCGGGCATTTGGGGCAAGGTTTGGCGCAGCAACGGGCCATTGTGGGCCAAATAATACTCAAAAAAATCGTTGAAGCCCAGCCAATTTTGCTCCACGAAAAACAGCCGGTGCAATAAGCCCGCGGGATTGAGTGGACCTTTCAGATCCATTTCCAAGGTTTTGACCCTCCGCAGGTTCGCGTTGAGCGATAGCGTGGCCAAAAATTGTTGAAATGCCGTAATTTCAGCAATGGCTTGGGCGTTCATCTTCGATCCAGAGATTTTATGCGCACTAAGATTCATTTAGGCCCCAAAAAGGACTGTTATTCCTTACCCATCAACCTTCTCAATTCCTGAAATCCCAAAATCGTTTTCGCTGGTTCCAAACCCTCCCCGAGGCCCTTTGATTGGGCGCAGCCTACTCGCCCACCATCAGTTGATCGGCAAACTCTTTGAGCAAGGCGTACAGTTCCCGGAACTTGGTCAGGGGCAAGGTAGCCGCCCGATCATTGACATCGTGATAGGCGCTAATCCCCCCCAATGTATACACAAAAAAGGCTTTTATCCCGGCTTGGCCAAAAAAATAATGGTCGGAATTGGCCGCACTCCCTCGCCGGACAATGCGCTTGAAATAGTCCTTTTCGGTGCTGATTTGCCGAAAAACCGCGTATTCCTTTTCATAAACGGTCGCATTGACCACGCCAATGCCCTCGTCGCCAGTGCCGGTAAGATCCAAATTGAGCAAAAAACGGATTTGTCGCAGAGGAAACAGCGGATGCTCCACGTAATAGCGTGAGCCAACCAGCCCGGCTTCTTCGCCGCCAAACGCCATGAACGCCACCGAAAAAGGGGGCGGGTTTTGTTGGTAGTGCGCAGCCAGTTCCAGCAACAAACTGATGCCGCTGGCATTGTCGTTGGCCCCCGGAAAATAGGTGTTCTTGCCCAGCCCGCCCAGGTGATCGTAATGGGCCGTGAAGGTGATGAACGCCTCCGGCCGCTGTGTTCCCCGGAAGTAGCCGATCACATTCTGCGATTGATATCCTGGCATTAGCTCCGCATCCAAACGGAACTCGACCTTTTGGGCCCCGGGCTTGAACTTGGCTTTCAGCACTTGAAACCATGGCCGGGAGCTTTGTTGGGACGAGATGGTCATCGTCAGTTTGTCTTCCAAGGAAATAAACGCTTTGGCTTCGGACAACTTGCGCAAAAATTCAATGGGCATTTCCAGCAACCGGTAATAATCAGTGCCCCGAAACACGGCAATTTTACCCTTGATCGGGTCGGCCAGAAACTTTTGACGGGCAGCCTCCACCCGCTCATCCGCCTGTTCGCGAAAGATCAGCGTATCCAATAGATAGCACTGGCCACCTCCCTTCCCCCTGGCCGACACCGCGTTCACGATGAAATCATCGCCGGGGCGCAGTGGTTCACCATCCAAAGAAAGGGCCACCCGATTGGGAAAAGTATTGACATCCAGTGGAAACGCTTGGCGATAATCCGCTTGGCCCCAAGCCTGCAAGCCCAAAGCTTTGAACCTGGCCGACAAATAGGCCGCCGCTTTTCGATCGCCACCCTTGGTATAACCTCGCCCAAATAAAGTGGGTGAGGCCAGGGTATCGATGGTGCGGCGCACCCGGTCCAGATCTTGGGCTTCGGCCCCGGCTACCAGCAACCAACCCAAGAACATCAACAACAAATAGGTTTTGGAAAACAACATGGCAAGTGGGTAAATGAGTGAAGTTATCAGTATCTCTTCTGAACTGGGACTGGGGGGTTAAGCACCGCAGATCAGTGCCAAAATCTCCCAAAGTTGCGTATTTTTGCCTGCCCGGCAGTACGGGCACTTACCGGAATTTAGATCTGTCCTTATCCGACTATCCCATGGCCTACGAAATTACCGATTTTGAAGCGCAAGTAATCGAGGCTAGCCACGAAACGCCTGTAGTAGTGGACTTTTGGGCCCCGTGGTGCGGCCCTTGCCGGTTTCTGGGCCCGGTCATTGAAAAACTTGCGGGCGAAGCTGACGGTAAGTGGCGGCTGGCCAAGGTAAACTCCGACGAATTTCCCCAACAATCACAGCAGTATCGGGTCAAAAGTATTCCGGCCGTTAAGATGTTTGTCAATGGCCAAGTCACGGCCGAGTTTGCGGGAGCTCAGCCCGAGCCGTTCATCCGACGTTGGCTGGCCCAAAACCTGCCCTCGCCCAATGACAAACTAGTGCAGCAAGCGGCCCACCTCGCCCGCAATGGGCAAGAAGACCAAGCTACAGAGCTACTGGAACAAGTGCTGGCCACCGAACCCGGCAACGCCCATGCGGCCCTAGAATTGGGCTGCCTATTGGTATTTGCCCAACCCGCCCGGGCAATGCCCCTTTTTCGCACGGCCGAACACGATGGAAGCCTGTATCAGTTTGCCAATAGCCTGTTCAACTTGGCCGACCTCCTAACCATTGCCCAAGCTCCTGAAAAACTGGAAGAACATCTGGTAAAACCCCTTTTCTTGCAAGGACTCTCTGCCCTGCAGGACCAAGATTTTACGACCGCCCTTTCCCATTTCATTGAGGTCATCCGACTTTACAAAGCGTATCAGGACAAAGCAGCCGAAAAGGCGTGCGTGGCCATCTTCCTCTATTTGGGCGAAGATCATGAGGTGGTCAAGCAATTCCGCCGCCCATTCGGCATGGCATTGTACTAACTGCCCCAACTCCCATCCCAACCACCCTGCACCACTTGCCCCGCAAATTGGTCGCTTCTTTGTGCCCAACAAGACCAATTCAAATACCTGCGGCTTCGGCGCTGCACTTTTCCGGCTCATTCACTACGTACAAAAAAGCCAACCCTTGGGATGACGTGTAAGCAAACGGGAACGCGCCTCTTTTTCCAAAAAAAGTTTAAAAAATGTTATGCAAGCCGAATATATTTTATTACTTTTGTTTCATATACTCGGCGTGCATAACATCTATTGCATTTATATTCATTTTCTCACTTCATATTGGTCATTCAAATGGAATTAGTCGAAAAAAGAGAAGCGTTAAAGGGCGGCGAATTTTTGGTCAAAGAATCAGAAGCCCACGAAATCTTTATTCCTGAAGATTTTACTGAAGAGCAGCGCATGATGGCCACAGCCTGCCAAGATTTTCTCAAGACTGAGATCTATCCCCACGTGGACCGGATCGAGCATGCTGAGCCAGGCTTGATGCAGGCGCTGATGGGCAAAGCCGGCGAATTGGGTTTGTTGGGCATCTCCATCCCGGAAGAATACGGCGGGCTGGGCATGAGCTTCAATTCCTCCATGTTGGTGGCCGATGTACTGGGCGCCGGGGGATCTTTTTCCACGGCATTTGGTGCACACACTGGCATCGGTACCTTGCCGATTTTGTACTACGGCAATCAGGCCCAGAAGAAGAAGTACTTGCCCCTCTTGGCTACCGGCGAGTGGAAATCTTGCTATTGCCTCACTGAGCCAGATTCCGGCTCCGATGCCAACTCCGGCAAAACCAAGGCCCGGCTTAGCGAAGATGGCACCCACTATCTGATCACAGGCCAGAAAATGTGGATTTCCAATGCTGGCTTTGCCGATTTGTTCATCGTGTTTGCCAAAATTGAGACCGATAAAAACTTGACCGCCTTCATCGTTGAAAAAACCTTCGGGGGAATCACCATGAACGACGAAGAGAAAAAGCTGGGCATCAAAGGTTCTTCTACGCGCCAAGTATTCTTTAATGATTGTCGCGTACCAGTTGAAAACATGCTCTCGGATCGGGGCAATGGCTTCAAGATTGCGGTGAACATTTTGAATATTGGGCGGATCAAATTGGCCGCTGCGGTAATCGGTGGTGGCAAAGAAGTATTGGATCTGGCCATCAACTATGCCAATGAGCGCAAGCAATTTGGCAAATCCATTGCCAATTTCGGGGCAATCAAACAGAAATTGGCGACCATGGCCATGCTCACTTACGCGACCGAATCGGCGGCCTACCGTGCTGGACAAAACATTGAGGACAAAATCGATTCACTGATCGCCGAGGGAATGCCCGAAGCCCAAGCCAAATTGAAGGGTGTGGAACAATTTGCGATCGAGTGCGCCATTATGAAAGTTCACGGCTCGGAAGTGCTGGATTTTGTGGTGGATGAAGGCTTGCAGATTTATGGTGGCATGGGCTTCTCCGAAGAAGCACCCATGGCCCGCGCTTATCGCGACTCGCGCATCACCCGGATTTACGAAGGCACCAACGAAATCAACCGCATGTTGCTCGTGGGGATGATCCTCAAGCGGGCCATGGCAGGCGAACTCGATGTGTTCGGCCCAGCAATGGCCGTGGCCAAAGAACTGACTTCGGTTCCTTCGTTTGCCAGTATCGATGCTTCAGTGCTCTTTGCCGAAGAAAAGGAAGTAGTGAAAAACCTAAAGAAGGCGGTATTGATGGTGGCCGGCAAAGCTGCCCAAACCTTTGGGGCCAACCTTGAGGAACAGCAAGAGGTGATGATGCACATTGCCGACATGATCATTGAGGTCTATGTGGCCGAATCGGCTTTGTTGCGCACCGAAAAACTGATCGGGATACGCGGCGAAAATGCCTGTAGCCAGCACGTAATCATGACGCGCTTGTACCTCAATCGGGCCGTTGACCAAACCAGTCTGCACGGCAAAGAAGCTATCAATGCTTTTGCCAATGGTGATGAGCAACGGGTATTGTTGATGGGCCTCAAGCGGTTCACCAAATTTGCTTCGTTGAACACCGTGCACTTGGCCCGGGAGATTGCTGAATTTATGACTGAGCAAAACAAATATCCTTTCTAACCCACCTTTGATGGGGCAAGAAATCACAAGGCAATAATTTGAATTCCATTTCATTTTATCACTGACACAAGCGCGGCTCCTTTGGGCCGCGCTTTGTGTTTGCCAACGTTCCACGTGGAACGTTGCAATAAATAAACCCAATCAAACGTGTAGCAAAGCAGAGTGCTGTCAACCACTACATTGAAAAAGCGATGTTCACAAATCACCCAGCGAAGCAAAACACGGACAGCGTAAACCAATCTAACTTTAAACTGAAAAATGTTCCACGTGGAACATTGGGCGAGAACAATACAGCATCCATGTGACATTAGAAACGCTGCATCCAAGCCTGATAAACTACAAGAGCAATATCAGGCCAGCCGTTCCGACCACATAGCTTTTTGCAAACGAGAAACAAGTTGATCCAACGGCAAGCAAATATTTTACTACGACAACAGGCTACGCACAAGTCAGTCGACTTAAGCATAGTGCAAATCCAAATCCCCGATCAACAACACTACATTGATTTTAGCCAGCATTACACCGCGATTGCTTTTGAATGAAGCGCCTTTTAGGTAACCACTCCGACAAATGAATCAATCAAAATCCTTCGCCAATAATAGTGTAACTTTGTAACAAAACGGCAAACGTTCCACGTGGAACATTCGCCGAGCAAGGTACTTCACAAACAAACCGAATAGCGCAAGCATGAATTATCCAGCTTATGATGTCATTGTAGTCGGGGCCGGGCACGCCGGTTGCGAGGCCGCCCACACCGCAGCCACCATGGGAGCCAAGGTGCTGCTGATTACAATGAACATGCAAACCATCGCCCAAATGAGCTGCAACCCCGCAATGGGTGGAGTGGCCAAGGGCCAGATTGTGCGCGAGATTGACGCGCTGGGCGGAATGTCTGGGATCGTGACCGACAAAAGCATGATCCAATTCAGAATGCTCAACCTGTCCAAAGGACCGGCCATGTGGAGCCCAAGAGCCCAAAGCGACCGGATGCGTTTCGCCGAAGAATGGCGGATGGCCTTGGAAGCCAATCCCAATGTGGACTTTTGGCAAGAAATGGTCACCGGACTGCTCATCGAAAATGGACAGGCGAGGGGAGTGCGCACCGCACTGGGCATCGAGTTCCGGGCCAAGGCCGTTGTGTTGACCAATGGCACCTTTCTCAACGGCCTGATCCACATTGGCGAAAAACAGATGGGTGGAGGAAGAACCGGGGAAAAAGCTGCCCACGGAATTACCGAAGAGTTGATCCGACGGGGCTTTGAGGCCGGACGGATGAAAACCGGAACCCCGCCCCGCATCGATGGGCGCTCGCTCGATTATACCCGCATGGAAGAACAAGCGGGCGACGAAAACCCCAGCAAATTTTCCTACTCCGACGAAACACAACCCCTGAAAATCCAGCGCAGTTGCTATATCACTTATACCAACCAACAAGTTCACGACTGTTTAGCCTCGGGATTTGACCGCTCCCCCATGTTCAATGGGACAATCAAATCGATCGGCCCCCGCTATTGCCCCTCGATCGAGGACAAGATCAACCGGTTTGCCGAGCGTGATCGTCACCAGATTTTTGTGGAACCAGAAGGCTGGAACACAGTCGAAGTCTATGTAAATGGGTTCTCCACTTCGCTCCCCGAAGACATCCAATACCAAGCCCTGCGGCTCATTCCCGGTTTTGAAAATGCCCGGATGTTCCGGCCTGGCTATGCCATTGAGTATGACTATTTCCCCCCAACCCAACTCAAGCCAAGCCTTGAAACCAAACTCGTGGAAGGACTCTATTTTGCGGGGCAGATCAATGGTACGACCGGCTACGAAGAAGCCGCTTGCCAAGGATTAATGGCCGGATTAAATGCCTGCAACCGAGTATTGGGCCGTGAACCTTTGGTGTTGAAACGCTCCGAAGCCTACATTGGCGTATTGATTGATGACCTAGTGAACAAGGGCACTGAAGAGCCGTATCGGATGTTCACCTCCCGAGCAGAGTATCGAATCTTGCTCCGCCAAGACAATGCCGATCTGAGATTGACGGAAATAGGCTATCAACTTGGGCTGGCCACTGAAACCCGCTATCGCAAAATGCTGGAAAAAAAGCGGCAAGCGGGTGAGGTGGTCCAACAACTAGCCCAGATCGGTATTGCCCCAGACGAGGCCAATGAGACGTTGATTCGCTGGGGCAGCTCACCGCTAAGCCAAAAAATCAAGGCCGAAAAAGTATTGCGCCGACCCGAAATTGGTATGCGCGAACTGATCCAATTGGGGCAAGAAGTAGCCGAAGTTATGCAACAGTACAGTACAGAGGCCAAAGAACAAGCCGAAATAAGCCTGAAATACCAAGAGTACATCGACAAAGAAGAAAAAATGGCTCAAAGGCTGGGCAGTTTGGACAACATCAAACTTCATCCATTGCTCAATTATCGTGAGATCAAAGCCCTCTCCAACGAAGCCCGGGACAAATTGAGCCGGCTTCAGCCCGAAACACTGGGCCAAGCCTCCCGAATCAGCGGTATTTCCCCCGCCGATGTTTCTATCCTGTTGGTCTATTTGGACAAAGGAATCAGTATCGGTTGACAGGCCAACAGAGAGCGATCCATTATTGAAAAATCCATTTCGCCAGAAATGGATTTTTTGCTTACTCCAATCCTTCCACTATTTTTTGTATCTTTACCCAATACATTCACATCAACCCTGTCAATTTTATGAAACAAACACAAGTATTGGTGCTGATAGCCATTGGACTGTACAGCGTGCTGGCCACAAATATGGGGTTTGCCCAAGGAGAACGAAAAGATAAGCCAAGCGTGGCCAGTCAAAAAGACCGACAGTTGGTCTTGCAGGAACTTGAGCAAAAACAGCCCGAATATTGCAAAACTGCCAAACAAATCTGGCACTATGCCGAGCTGGGCTATCAAGAACAAAAAAGCGCGGCCTTACTTCAAGAGCTACTGAGCAAGGCTGGTTTCCAGATTCAACAAGGAGTGGCCGACATACCCACCGCCTTTGTAGCCACTTATGGCAGTGGCAAACCTGTGATCGGGATATTGGCCGAATTTGATGCCCTCCCGGGTTTGTCACAAGATACCGTGCCCTATCGCAAACCATTGGCCGATGGCACCTCGGGGCATGGCTGTGGGCATAACCTGTTTGGCACCGCCTCCTCTGCCGCCGCCATCGCGGTGAAGAACTGGTTGGCCGCCAACAAAAAGTCAGGAACTATACGATTGTATGGCACTCCTGCCGAAGAAGGTGGCGGTGGCAAAGTCTATATGGTGCGGGCTGGCCTGTTCAGCGATGTGGACGCAGTGCTCCATTGGCACCCCAGCGACCGCAATGATGCCAACCCAACTTCTTGCTTGGCCAACAAAAGCGCCAGTTTTAAATTTTATGGCAAAAGCTCCCATGCGGCTGCAGCCCCAGAAAAAGGCCGCTCCGCTTTGGACGGCATTGAGGCCATGAATTACATGGTCAACTTAATGCGCGAACACGTACCCCAGGAAGCCCGGATCCATTATGTGATCAAAAATGGTGGTATGGCTTCCAATGTAGTACCCGACTACGCCGAAGCCGAATATACAGTACGACACCCAAATGTGAAAGGGATGGAAGAAATTTGGGCCAGGATACTCAATGCCGCCGAGGGAGCCGCCAAAGGGACCGGTACTACATTCAAGTATGAAATCCAGAACGGCGTGTACAACCTCATGCCCAACGAGACCCTGGCCAAAGTGATGCACGCCAACTTGGTAAAAGTCGGAGGGGTGGAATACAATGCTACCGAAAAGGAATTTGCCCAGCAGATCCAGTCCAGTTACGGTTACGAGGCCCCACCACTGGCAATGGCAAGCACTATTCAACCCTACAAAATGGGCTTTTTTCCAGCCTCCACCGATGTAGGCGATGTGAGCTGGGTAGTGCCAACAACGGGCCTAAACCCGGCCACTTGGGTACCTGGCACAGCGGCCCACACTTGGCAGGCCACAGCCGCCAACGGCATGAGCATTGGCTATAAAGGCATGGCCGTAGCGGCCAAGGTAATGGCCTTGACGGCGATGGATTTATTCAACTCGCCCAGTGTGCTAGCCGAAGCCAAAATAGAATTGATAAAACTAAGGGGCGAAGGATTTGAGTACAAGCCGCTGATCGGCGACAGGAAACCACCATTGAACTACCGGAAGGGAATGTAGTCTTTTGAGCAATGATCATCAATTTTCAGCAAATGGCTGGCCAGTCATTTGCTGAAAATTGATAAAATATTG
>JAYUVL010000357.1:0-2773 GCA_043754075.1 Cytophagales bacterium
GGATGGAAAGCATGGGATCAACAACCGCAGGATGAGGGCCGGCTGGGACGATGAGTATTTAAAGGCCATCCTCCACATTTAGGTGCGATTGCCCTAGCACATTGACCCATTTCTTATTCCAAAGTTCAATTTAGCACTTCTGCCTCGCTTTTGCCAAGCCAATGTTAGTGGTTTGGGCTTGTTACGTATATTGATAAGGTTCTTTGTCAATTGTGATTTGTCTAACATTTCCCAATGCTTGTTTCATATATTTTCTCCAAAATGTCTTGGTGAAAATCCAATTGATGGGATATAATAAAATATTATTCGAGTAAAGTGTGTAGGTATATTCAACTAAAATTTTATCTTTTTCAATTTCGGTTGTCTGCCATTCGCCAACGAATTTGTAAAAACTTAACATCCACGCCTGAAATTGGTTGATTTCTATTTTCCAATACTTGTCTTCAATGCGTTCTACTACGTTGTCAACCGAACCGAAACCTCCTTTATGCATCAATGATTTTTCAACAAATACTTTTTTGCTTGAACCTATCTGTCCCCAATTCTCGTCTTCCGTGCAATGGGTTACTCTTGGCATCATTCCATATCCCGTGTGAACTTTCGTTACATCGCATAACATAGGCGACTTGAATGCTCTTTCTAATGAGCAATTAAAAGTTGTCGTTATTTTTACTTTCGTCTCCATTATTTCTGTTTTATGTATTTGGCGTTTGTTGTGAACAATGTCGTTTAGCCTGACCGCCAACATCCAATAAACGCAACCCTTGCGTTTAGTTCGGCTTTATCGGGGCCGGCCGCTGGTTCTAAGCAGTTGGCCGGATCAATGGCTGGCCAGATCCAGCCTTTCCGCAATCCGATCTTTGAGCCGCTGATCGTGGGTGGCGATGATCAGGGTGGCCCCGTGCTTCCGGGCTTGGTCGAGCAGCAGGTTGATCACGGCTTCGCAGTTGTCATCATCAAGGGCCGAAGTGGGTTCGTCGGCCAGTATCACCTTGGGCTGGTTGAGCATGGCCCGCGCAATGGCAACCCGTTGTTGCTCGCCCTGGCTCAGTTCATACGGTTTATGGCGTTTTTTGTCCGACAGGTTGAGTTCGCCCAGCACAGCATCGACCCGCTGCTTGTCTTGGGGCAGCCCGGCAAAATACTGGGCCGAGCGCAGGTTATCGGCCACGGAAAGGGCATCGAGCAGGTGGGGCTGCTGAAAAACCAGGCCCAGATTGCGGCCCCGGAACTGATCGGCGGCCCGGCCGGAGAGCGCGGCCAAGTTGGTGCCTGCCACCAGTGCTTGCCCGCCCGTGGGCTTGAGCAGGGCCGAGAGCACGTGGAGCAGGGTGGTTTTGCCGCTGCCCGAGCGGCCCAGGATCAGGCTTTGCGCACCTTGGGCCAGGCGCCATTCGGGAAAATGGATGATCTTGGATGGGCCATAAGCCACCGATAAATTTTCAATGTGGATCATATTATGCGTAATACCTGCCAAGCAAATGGTTGCAACTGGGTGGCAAGTTAAGCATTTATGCGGATGGACAAAGGCCAACGGCCAAATCGTGCCTTAAAAAAGGCCACAAAATCAACCGTTGATTTTGTGGCTAGTGGCTGATCGGCCAGGGCGATGGACCGCGGCCTTACTGTTTTCCCTTGCTGGTCACGTCGCCCCCGGACGAGGAGCGGACTTTCAATTTGGCGGGGTCGCCATAGTACCGCACGTCACCGCCCGAACTGGCCTGGGCATCGAGTTCCCCGGTGGCATGAACGGTGGCATCGGCCCCCGAACTGGCACTGGCCAGGCAGCGAACGGCCTTCAGATCGCCCGCTGCCACATCGGCCCCCGAACTAACGTCCACCTCAAAAAAGTTGGCGGTGCCAGCCAGTTTTACATCGGCCCCCGAACTGGTTTCGCAATTGACCTCGCCGACTTCCAAGCTCAGTTCCATGTCGCTGCCCGACGATGCCTCCAAGCTCAGGCGGTCGGTCTTGAGCATCCCGGTGCTGCGCAGCACGGCACTGGCCGCCGTGCTGATGGCCTCGAGTTGCTTGACTGAGAGCTTTACATAAAAGCGGCGACTGTTGCGATCGCCCCAGTTGCCCCAACTGTTCCGGTCGTAGCGGATCACCAGCTTGCCGCCGCGCACATCGGTAATGATATCCTCCAAATCTTCCGGGTCAGCCTCTACACTCAGCTTTTCGGTGCCATCTTGCACCATGACCACCTCAAATGGGCCACTTATCTCGATCCGGGTGAAATCGGCCACGGGCCGCTCCTCGGTCTTGTAGTCTTTCTTGGCAATTTTCTGGGCAAGTGCCAACTGGACCAATGACATCAAGAACATCACCAAAATGGTGACAACTGCGTACAAAGAAAATTTCGTTTTCATGATTGGATTCAAAAAGATAAACATCTCAAAAAAGTAAAATTCAACCCAATGATAATGGCCAAAGGTAAAAGGTTGCACTAACCGGATCTTTTTTATGATAGCTAGCTTTTTTTATAAGTTGTTGACCGGCGGATAGTGCCGGCCAAGCGTTGGGGACCAACTTTTATTATTGTTCATGAATAGCGGTGCTTTTGTCATCGGCTATATTGCACCCTAAAAGCAACGCTGAAAACCGGGGCTATGAATTGGGTTGATATTCAGTGGATTAAATGAAATAAATCCTTAAACGATTATTGGATTACGGTAAATGAACGTGTCAATGTCAAACCTATTTGGCCAGTTTCCGGGGCTGGTGGCCGCCCAGAGCACCCGCCACGGCGGAGTGAGCGGGCCGCCTTATG
>JAYUVL010000358.1:0-6936 GCA_043754075.1 Cytophagales bacterium
TAAATATCAATTTGAAGAAATAAAGCAACCATACATGTCGCCTCTAAGCGTTCCAAAAAGAATCAAGGCAGAAAAAGGAGTTTTTAGAGGTTCCCTTTAGACATTACCTTCCTTCTTTCATTTCAGCCGCTTCAACGTTTATAGCGGAAACAGCAACTTCGGTCAATTTTGCGTCAGCCGCTTTTTCTTCGTCAAGAGTTGCCCTCAATAACTCTACGGCACCATCCAAGCCAAGCGTTTCAGCAAACTGGCTCAGGGTTCCGTAAGATGCAATTTCATAATGCTCCACCTTTTGCCCCGCTGAAATAATTCCTGCATCACGCATGGCACCTTCTTCACAAACTTGCATGATTTCTTCGGCTTCTTTTATCAATCCTTCCATTGCCTCGCATTTTTCTGCTACAGCTTTTTTTCCTATGGATTCAAATACCTGTTCAACACGGCTAACTTGTTCTTCTGTTTCTCCAAGATGTTTGGTAAGTGCATCAATCAATTCTGGTGAAGTCGCATTCTTGATCATTTTAGGAATCGCTTTTGTCAAGGCTTTTTCTGCCCAGTAAATGTCTTTCAACTCGTTCTCAAATAATTTCATGAGTTGCGAAGATTGCATTCCCTGATCGGAATTTTCTCTTGGGGTTCCGTTAGCATTGCTTTTGCCCTTGGTGCTGCCTCCTTTGAAACCGCTGCCTGATTTTGTATTTTCCATTTTGATTTTATTTAATTTTTTAAAATTATTTTTATTTTTTCCGTTTATTTTCTTACGCCGTTCATTTCTGCTTCTAATCGATCCTCATATATTGACCAACTCATCACCCCATTTTCAGGTAGCGTAGTTTTATCCACTCTTGCTTTGCGTTCCGCACTCAACGCTTTGTTGTGCTTTTGAACGGTATTGTCAGTTCGCTCGGTTCCCTTGGCTACTTCCTCCAACAACCCGTTTGTATTAAGCACATGCTGCAACGGGTCTTCAATAACTTGCCATTCTTCGCCCAATAATGGGCTTTTGCCTTCATTCCAACCGCCTTCAAAATCCTCCCCCTTAGACATATTGAAATACTTATTACTAAATTTTGGGTCGCTTTGTAAAATGCCTGGCGGAAAGTTGGGTTGTATGCTGTCTAACGCGGATTGGAACATTTGAAAGTGGGCAACTTCTCTCGTCATTAAGTAACGCAATGATTCTTTTACATAAACATCGTCTGTAAATTTCATCAGGTTTTCATAAACCATTTTGGCACTTGTTTCTGCGCCGATATTTAAACGCAGGTCTGCCGTTAAATCACCCATCCCCATGATATAGGTTGCGCTCCATGGATTGCCAACGCTATCCGTTAGTGTGGGGGTACCGCCACTAACGATAAAGAAATGAGGGTTTATCATGGCCTCGTGAATGTAACTTTCTTTTGCTGATTTACCGTCCAACATTTTTGTAAGGTCGGATTCATCTGCTGCATTTTTTAATTCTCCGTTAACCCCCGTCAGCAACATTTGAATAGTGGCACCAACAATTTCAAGATGGCTAAATTCTTCTGTAGCAATATCCATTAGCATGTCATACTTGTCAGGTGCCGCTTTTCTGCACCCAAATGCCTGTACAAAATATTGCATTGCTGCTTTTAGCTCTCCGTTGGGTCCACCAAATTGTTCAAGTAATAATTTGGCAAAACGCACATCAGGTTTGGACACCCTTGCATTAAATTGTAACTCTTTTACGTGATGGAACATGGCTTTTTTATTTTGGTGATAACACAAAAGTAAAAAGGAATTTTGCGATTGGCGTTATATCATTGTAGAAAGAAATTACATCATTCACGCAATATAGTTTTTACTGGCAGCAACTCAATTAGTTTTTCTATTTCAACATTAACCAAAAAATTTCTGCTGTTTTTAAAAGCCTCCATTTACACAATCAAATTTTTAGGTATTGATAAACAATTACTTACATTTGCCATTCTACATAAATTGCCCAAGAATGTCGGGTATTTATACTAATTTAAAAAGTAGCAAATAATACAAGGCTGCTTCAGGCTTAACCATAATTCAGTTTGAAGCACTTCTTAAGACTTTTGAGAAGTTGTATTTCCCACGAGTGGGAATCCCCATCTGAAAGATCAGGAGCCTGTTATGATGAACGGGCGCGAGGCTTGGTTTTTTGTTTTGCACTCCTACACATCTTACCCAACATTACAAAATAGGGTCTCTATTTTAGCCTCCCGGAAGAGGCTTGTTTCTCTTCCATTGCTAGTTGTTTACTGAGATTGAAATTCCCTAAACCCTCGGCTCTGAGAGGGCGGTCATCTGAGCAATCAGCATCCAGTTTTGTTCTAACACAATTGGAAACAAGGTGGTATCGTTACCTGCGATACCGTTCTCCACCCCCGCACGCTCTGGGGCCAATTTTTGGGAGTCTGGTTTTGGTGGCCCAGTCAATCTCTTGCCAATGCGCTGCGCAATTTGCCGCGGCTGTTGTTGCTGGGCAGGGGCAGGGCACCGGGCAACCGCCATGATTGCCGGCCCAACCGCTCCGCTAGAACGACCATTTGTAGCCGGCCAGCAAATAACCACTTAAAATCGCCCGCTCGGAAATGGTGATGCTGTTGTTGGTGAAAGTGGCAGTAAGAATTTGGTTTTTGCCAATGTTAGCCACGTTGTTGCCATTGATGAACCACTCGCTGCGGGAGTCTTTGGGCGTGTAGCGCAGCGATGGGTTGATAAAGAAAATCCCGTTGTTCGTCAGGCCGGTGGTTTGGTACCGGTACTCCAGCATTAACTCCCATACCAGTTGGCCCGCTTTGCCCCTGAGTTTGGTGTAGGGCTGCCAGTTGCGGAAGGTGTTGCTGCGCTGGCTAAGCTCCCAGCGGGAGGTGGACTGGCTAAACTGCAACCCCAGTTCAGCCTGGAACACTGGCCGGGAAAAAGCGGTGTACAGATTGCCCCGGTAGCTAAAACTACTCGAGCGAAAGCGGGAGGCCTGGGCACCTTCAAAGTTATCGCCCTGACTGGCCTGGTAGCTTAGGTTGTTTTTGAAACCCAGGGGCAGGCGGCGGAATTTGCGGTCGAAATTGACGAAAAGGAACCACCGGTCTTGCTGGGGGACAAAAACGGTGCGGGTGGTGATGGCATTCGGGCTGGTGCTTTCTACCACGTTGACCACTTGGTTGGTGAGGCGGCTATGGGCCAGGTTCACCATCAGCATCGTACCCATAAACGGGTTGACGAGGCTGTAATTTGCCCGTAGCGTGCGCGTGCGGGTGGGCTGGCTGCCGGTCACGTTGCCGTTTTGCCGCTGGCTGCGGTAGTCGGTCAGCAGAAGGCCGCTCAGTAGCTGGTCGGCGGCGGCAAAGTTGTTGGCTAGGCTCCAGTCCAGCGTGAGCTTGCCCTCCCCGACCCGGCGCGAAATAACGAGGTGTGGCTCGGCGAGCCAGCGGCTGGCCTGCACTTGGTCGGCGGTGGCTTCTTGCTGGTGCCATAGGTGGTGCAGGTACAGGCCCTGGAGGGTAAACTTCAGATCGGCCACCCGGCCCAAGCCCTGCTGCCAGTTAAAGCCGGTTTTGGCCAAGCTGTTGAGCACCTTAAAGTCGTTTTGGGGCTGCTCGGCGGGGGTTTCCCAGCGGTTTTCCACCGCTTGCCGCAAATGTTCGGTGGCGGCAAAAAACGTAAACTGCTGGTTTGGGCTGCGACGGTGCCGCAGGTCGCTGCGCAACGTATAGTATTGGTTTTGGGTAAAGAGTGGCTGCTCGAGCCGGTAATTCTGATCGGCAAAGGTGAGGTCTAGCAGCGGCGCGACGCTCTGAAGCAATAACGACTGGCGGCTGGCCGTAAAATTTTGCGCCACCCGGCTCTCCCACACCCAGCGATTGGCCACCCGCTGGACGTACCTGGCCCGTTGGCCAAAGTTAAGGTTGCGGTTGCTCATTTGGGTGTTTACGTTGATGGCCCCCACCGCCCGGTTGTTGACCAGGGCCTCGGTCATATTGTCGGCCGACGGGTTCACCGTCAGGTCGTATTGCAAGTAGCGGTTCGAGTCGGGCTCGTGGCGGATTTTGGCCAGCAGCGAGCCAAAGCCCACGCTGCTGCGGTTGGTGAGTTGTTCGTTAAACACCACCGGGCTGGCAATAAACGTTTCTTGGCGGGTGGTGCGGTCGGTTTGGCCTATCCTGTTGGCGTAGGCAAACACCTCGATCTTGGTGGTGTTTTTTACCTTCTTTGACCAATTAAAGGCCGAAAACTGGCTGTTTTTGGTGGCCAGGTTGATGTTGCTCAGGATAAACCGGGGGCGGGTAAGCCCTTCGGTGCTGGGCTGGAGGGTGCGCGACTCGCTAATGTCGATCAAGTTTAACAAGCCGCCACGCATTTCGTAATAGTCGGCCTCGGTAATGGGCAGTTCGCCGGTGTTGTTAAAATCGCTGATCAGGGCCTTGTTGCCCCCACTCCCAAAAAAGAACAGGTTGCTGCGGGCCTGGTACCGGTTGCCGGCCCCGGCGCTCAGGTTGCCCACCGGCCGCCCCTTGTACTTGTCGTACAGTTTGAGGTTCATCACCTTGCCATTTTGCGAAGCGTCGAGCTTGCTTTCTTGGTAGTCGGTGTGCAGCTCGATCTCCTTCACTATTTTGGCCGGGAGGTTTTGGGTGGCCATTTGGTGCTTGTTGCCAAAAAAATCATTGTTTTCCACCATGATTTTCTTGATCCGCTCCCCGTTGTACGATACCTGGCCGGCCTCGTCCACCGTGATGCCGGGCAGCTTCTTGAGCAACTCGCCCAAGTTTTTTTCTGTACCGTCGCGCACGGCCTCGGGGTTGTAGAAAACGGTATCGCCCCGCACTTTAAAGGTGGAGGGCGGGTAGCCGTCGATCACGATTTCTTTCAGCACCCGCGCTTTGTCGGTGTTCAGTTCCACCCAAAACGTGTTTTCCTTCTCGCTCAGGGCAATGGGCTTTTCCTCGGCCAGGTAGCCCACCGCCGTTACCTTGAGCACGTAGGGGCCAGCTTTTTGCGGGGGCAGGCTAAACTTGCCTTGGGCATCGGCAATGGCAAAAGCCAGCAAGGCGGTGGTGGTGGTATCTATGAGCTGCACATTGGCCCTGGCGATGGGCTGGCGGGTGGCCTGGTCTATCACCTGGCCGCTCAGCGGCACCTGAGCCGCCAGCCCCGCCGCCCGCAGCAGGCCAAACAACAACAGCAAAAGCGACGGGCGGTTCAAGGCGTGGAAAAGGTGTGGTCGAAAAAACTGAAAAATGGGCGGGCTGATGCTGGTGAGCCCTTAATTTTTCGTAGTGCTCCCCGGCAAGTTGGTGGGAGTATTTTGGAGCTTGTGTTGGAGCTCTTCCGGCTTTACCCGCTGGCCTTGGGTGGGTTTCTTTATCACCGGGTTGGTGACGAAAGTGATTTTTTGCGCCTCAACGGTGCCCCCTGGCCAGGAAACCTTTAAAATCAGGCCCGGCAAGCCATGAAAACTCAGGGGGCCGGCCGAAAAAGGGATCTGGTCGGTAAACCACGCCTCAGCAATTTTGCCGCTGGGGTATTTATGGATGGCTTTACGGCAGGGCAGGTCGGCGATGGTGGCCAATTCGCCGGTAAGCTCCCAGTTATACAGGGTTAACTTGTCTTCCACGAGATATTGGTGATTGCGATAAGTGGACGCTGCGGTGTTTTTGGTAAATGATGTGTACAGCAAACTAGCTCCAATACGATAAGACATAGAATTGAAATTCTTCAGGTTGGGGTTGTCCAGATTGAAATTAGGAGGGGCACTGCTTTTTATTCGTTGCTTTTCCTCCTCGGTCATCGGCTTAGACTCGGTTAGTGGTGTTTGCAGCGTTTTTTCTTTTTTTTCGTACAGGCTCTCGTCTTTGGTGGCCAGTAGCACGGCGGGGATTTCAGCGAAAAATTTTATCGCTTCTGGTGGTGAGTTGGGCGGTGACTTTAGGGCTTCATGATAAATGACCTCGATACCCTGGCGGGAGGCGTTTTGGGCCAAGGCATTGAACACTAAGGTCAGGCCCAACAAAAGAGAGAATATGGATTTCATAACAGAGCAGGTTTAAGGTTTGAAGTGACCCAGAGCCAGTCATTGGCTCTGGGTTCGGTGAAATTTGGCTAACTGAGCTTGAAAGTTGAATTTTCTGCGTCAGCAGAAAAATTGAACGAGTCGCTTCTGCTACATGATGTCACAGCCAAGTGAGGTCGCGGTATGAATCATTGTACAATCTTCGTATATAAATAATCTAGTGCGGATTGTACAAACGACTGTTGCTGGACCGTCAGAAGTGATTATAGGATCAGCAGTAAACACATAGTCAGTAATTGTTTGTTGAGTACACTCCTGCATCCCATAGTCCTTTCCTACTTTTCCGGTGGAGTTATCCACCTCCACTGCGTTAGCCGAAGAGGTAACCAAGGGCAAGGCCAAGGCCAATAAAGTTAACCCCAATTTGCTTAGATTTTTCATGTTTTTTAAAATTTAAAGTGAAACATGGTGCATATATATATATATCGGCAAAAGCAAATTTTCACCAAATTTTTTTTGGGTTTTTATCGGCGAAACGATGAGTGGGTAGTGGGTTGGCTCAATCTTCCTTATTCGGCATCGTGATGGAGAATTTAGGTTCCTCTAGTTTTTTAAAAAACTCTTCTGGCTTTATCCGTTCGCCTTTGGTGGGTGGCTCGATGTTGGGCATATCATCTACAAAAGTGATTTTTTGGGCCTCAATCGTGACCAAGGCGTCGTCCACTTTCAAAATCAAACCGGGTAGGCCGCAATAACGCTGCGGGCCGGTCGAATAGGGGATTTGGTCCGTAAACCAGGCCCTGATCCGGCTCCCGTTCGGATATTTAATAATGGCTTGGCGGCAGGGCATATTGGCGATGGTGTCCACCCGGCCCGTAATTTCCCAGTTAAAATTAGGGATTGCTTCTTCCATTAAGAAATGATGGCTA
>JAYUVL010000359.1:0-4586 GCA_043754075.1 Cytophagales bacterium
CTGCCATTGGTAATCCAATTTTTGGTGCCGTTGATCAGGTAGTGGTCGCCCATGTCTTGGGCAGTAGTCTGCTGGCTGGTAGCATCGCTGCCCGCTTCGGGCTCGGAGAGACAAAAGGCCCCGATGATTTCGCCCTTGGCCAGCGGGATCAAGTATTTTTGCTTTTGGGCTTCATTGCCATACATCTCCAACCCCCAACAAACCAGCGAGTTGTTGACCGACATGGCCACTGAGGCGGAGGCATCGATCTTGGATAGCTCTTCCATGGCGATCACGTAAGAAACGGCATCCATGCCGCTGCCACCATACTGAGGGTCCACCATCATGCCCATAAAACCCAGCGCGCCCATTTTTTTCACTTGCTCGGCGGGGAAGGTCTGGGTTTCGTCCCGGTCAATAACGCCAGGCAGGAGTTCGGTCTGAGCAAATTCGCGGGCCGCCTTTTGCACGGCCAAATGTTCTTCGGTAAGTTCAAAATTCATGGTAATGGGTCTATTGGTTTAGGTGGCTGTTCAACCATCCATAGTGGGGCAAAATTAACGCTTTGACCAAAGAAACGGCGTGGGCAGCCCAATGTTTTTGCCCTAACTTTCCCGGCGGGGTGGTACATTTTGGAAAAAAATAGCCGAATTTAGCGGCCTACACCCAACAACTCCCTCTTTTGTGAATCTTTATACCATCAATACCGGTTTTTTTAAACTCGACGGCGGGGCCATGTTTGGGGTAGTGCCCCAAAGCCTGTGGAAAAACCTCAACCCGCCCGATGCCAATAACATGTGCACGTGGGCCATGCGCTGCCTGCTGATCGAGGACGGCGGGCGTACTGTTTTGATCGATAACGGGATTGGAGACAAGCAGGGCGAAAAGTTTTTTCGGCATTATTACCTGCACGGGGAAGACTCCCTGTTGGGTTCGCTCCGCGCCACGGGCATCGCCCCGGGCGAAATCACCGATATGTTCCTCACCCACTTGCACTTCGATCATTGCGGGGGTGGCGTCCGCCGGGCGGGCGAGGGCTACGAACTGGTGTTTCCCCGAGCCAACTATTGGACCAATGCGGCCCATTGGCAGTGGGCCACCACGCCAAATCCCCGCGAGCGGGCCAGTTTCTTGGTCGAAAATCTCGCCCCGGTGCACGACAGCGGGCAACTTTTGCACGTGCCCCTGCCCCCGCGAGGCCAAGCCAGCACTAGCGTGCCTTTCTTGCCGCAAGTGGAACTGCTGGTGGTTGATGGCCATACCGAGCAGCAAATGTTGCCTCTCATCCACTTCAAGGGCCACAAGATCCTGTTCTGCGGCGATCTGTTCCCCTCGGCGAGCCACTTGCCCATTGCCTACGTGATGGCCTACGATGTGCGCCCCCTCCAAGCCATGCAAGAGAAAGAAGCGATCCTCCAGCGGGCTGCTGCCGAAGACTGGCTGTTGTTCTTTGAGCACGATCCCATCCACGAGTGCTGCTCCCTCCAAAGCACCGAGCGGGGGATCCGGCCCAAGGAATTTCTGCGGCTGGCCGATCTCAGTTGAGCGGTGGCTGGCCAACGCGGCGCAATGCTTTTTTCTTTTGCCAATCATCATTACCTTTGGCCAGTACAACGCTCCAATGACCATGAACTACCTGACCGACCTCTTCAAGTCTGCCCAAGAACACCAGCAGATCGCCATTTTTATCGGTTTGGCCACCGTGATGCTGCTCTTGCTCGTCTATATGTTCGTCAAAAGTATGTTCAGCAGTCCAGCCAGTGCCCGATCCACGACGGCCAAAACCCCCGCTGTGGCCGTTCCCGTGGCTCAGGCCCTCCATAAACTACAAGCGGCCACTCAAGAAGGGAGTGTGATATTCCAACAATTGCACGATGCCATGGCCGAAAAAGATTTGCTCATTGCCGAAAAACAACTGTACATTGAAAAACTAGCCAAACAAGAGGCCGATTTGCAGGCCCAACTCAAGCAAGGGTTTAGCCCGGCCGAGGCAGTGGAAAAACAGTACAGGGGGCAAGTCAGCGCCCTGCAAGCCCAACTTGCCCGGGCGGGGCAAGGCCGGTTTTGGGGTGGCCTGTTCACTGGTGTTCTGCTTACTGCCCTATTGGTGGCTGCTTATGTGGCCTATCTCAAAATTGGCAAAGGCATCGACCTGAGCAATCTATTGGTTTTTTGAAATTTTTTAACGTATCCCCTTGTAAATCAGTTCGAGTTCCCTAATTTTGCACTCCGATTTTAAACGGGCGTAGTTCAAGGGTAGAACAGTGGTCTCCAAAACCATCGATGCGGGTTCGAATCCTGCCGCCCGTGCACAGATTTAGCTAAAAAAAAATGAACAAAGTAATTGAATTTTTGAAGGAGTCGCGAACCGAGATGCTGGAAAACGTGACGTGGACGAAATACTCAGAGTTGCAAAACAACTCAATACTGGTGTTGATCGCTTCACTCATTTTCGCCTTACTCATTGGTCTGGTCGATTTCCTCTTAGATAGAGGGCTGAATGAATTTTATCGGCTCTTTAAATAATTTAAAAAGTGGAGCGGCTAATTTATTGCGACCTTCTCCAGTGCTTCCTTCAATAAGTTAGCAAGCGAAACTTTTTATATAAACCACGTTATCACCATGAGCGAATTGAAATGGTACTTGGTTCGAGCTGTCAGCGGGCAGGAAAAAAAGGTAAAAGCTTACCTTGAGAAAGAAATTTCTATCCACAAGCTCAGCGAAAACATCGACCAAGTGCTTGCCCCGGCAGAAAAAGTGTATCAGATCCGTAAAATGAAAGACGGCAAGAGTAAGAAAGTAGCCGTTGAGAAAATCTTGTACCCTGGTTATATTTTTGTTTACGCCAACCTTAGTAATGGTGAAATTATCCATACTATCAAAAGCGTGCCTGGGGTCATTAATTTCTTGGATGTAGATGGCGCCAATATCAATGACGCCCCTAAGCCAATGCGCGAATCTGAGATTACCCGTCTGCTGGGCAAAGTAGCCGATGCCGACGAACAGGAAGTAAAGCACAATGTTTCTTTCATTGTGGGCGAAGCTGTCAAAGTAATGGACGGCCCGTTCAATGGCTTTATTGGTACTGTAGAAGAGGTGTTTGAGGAAAAGAAGAAACTCAACGTTATGGTGAAAATTTTTGGCAGGAACACCCCTGTCGAATTGAACTACATCCAAGTTGTTAAAGAACAATAATCATGGCAAAAGAAATAGTAACCTTTGTTAAGTTACAGGTGAAGGGTGGGCAGGCCAACCCAGCTCCCCCCATCGGCCCAGCACTAGGGAGTAAGGGATTGAACATTATGGAATTCTGTAAGCAGTTCAATGCCCGTACCCAAGATCGGATGGGCCAAGTGGTGCCTGTACGAATTACGGTTTATTCCGACAAGTCTTTCGATTTTGTAATCAAAACCTCTCCCTCAGCTGTTCTATTGATGGAGGCCTCGAAAGCAAAGAAAGGTTCGGCAGAGCCAAACAGGGCCAAGATTGGGTCGGTTACCTGGGACCAGATCCGAACCATTGCCGAAACCAAAATGCCCGACCTGAACTGTTTCACCATCGAATCAGCCATGAAAATGGTGGCCGGAACAGCCCGCAGTATGGGTTTGACCGTGGCAGGCTCCCCTCCTTGGGCAGCATAGCGCAACCGAGTGCAATTTTCAGTATCGTTTTTGAAGACATCAACAATGGGAAAGTTAACTAAAAAGCAAAAAGAAGCACTTGCCAAATACAACCCCCAGAATGAGTACTCCCTTGAAGCCGCTTCTGCGCTGGTAAAAGAGATCAATTACGCCAAGTTTGATGCATCGGTGGATATCGATGTTCGCTTGGGAGTTGATCCGCGCAAAGCTGATCAAATGGTGAGGGGCGTTGTAGCCTTGCCACATGGCACAGGTAAGCAAGTACGGGTTTTGGTGCTGTGCACCCCCGAAAAAGAGGCAGAAGCGAGAGAAGCAGGCGCTGAACACGTAGGACTTGACGACTTTATTTCTCAAATTGAGAAAGGGTGGACCGATGTTGACGTAATCATCACGATGCCAACCGTAATGGCCAAAGTAGGTAAATTGGGCCGGATCCTAGGTCCTCGTGGCTTGATGCCCAACCCTAAATCGGGCACGGTAACGATGGAGGTGGGCAAAGCGGTGAGGGAGGTAAAGCAAGGCAAAATCGATTTTAAAGTCGACAAGACTGGCATTATCCACACCAGCATTGGAAAAGTTTCATTTGCGCCGGATCAAATCCGGGAAAACGCTCGCGAGCTTATCAATACCATTGTCAAGCTGAAACCATCAACTGCCAAAGGTACCTATGTGAGGAGCGTAACGCTCTCCAGCACCATGAGCCCGGGTATCACTATTGACAAAACGTCCGTGCCAGGACTGTAAAATGGAGAAACGATGACAAGGGAAGAAAAAGAAGTAATCATCAATGAACTTACCGAAAAGTTTGCCGGTTGCGCAAATTTTTACATTACCGATGCATCAGGGATGACAGTCGCCAAGACCAACATCTTTCGCCGTACTTGCTTTGAAAAAGGGATTGAGTATCGGGTAATCAAAAACTCTCTCATCAGAAAGGCGCTTGAGCGTACAGGAAAAGGCGACTTT
>JAYUVL010000360.1:0-2120 GCA_043754075.1 Cytophagales bacterium
AAATAATCCAGGGGGTTTGACATCTCTTGGTTCGTTTTTGCCCATAAATTAAGCATAATTTTGTACTCCTCCAAGAAATTAGGTGCGATTGCCCTGACCACCTCTCTTTATTTACCGTCATGGCCATGATGACTTTTATTCTTTCCCAATCAGTGGAAAAACCGTTTTATAACTCGGCCATTACTGCCTGCGTGATGGTCATCGTGATTGTGCTGGTTGAGGAAAGGGGCGGGTTGAAGATGACCCTGCCCATCTATCTCATCCCCGCCATCGCCTGTGGGACTTATTTTTTTATGATTGATCTGCCCCGCCCCAAAGCCATGATGCTGGGAAATCCAGTTATTTTTATCATTGTCTGCTTGGCCTACAGTAAAGTTCAGGAAAATTTCCGGTGGCGGGATTTCCTCAACATGAAAATCATTGAGCTCCAAAAAAAGGAAGCCGAAGGATTGTACAGCGAAGGTTTAATCAAAAGCAATGAGATTTTGGATCAAAAAGACGAAATCTATGTCCAGAATCAGGCATTGCTCCAACTCAATGAAGAACTCACCCAGCTAGTGAGCACGGTGGAACAACAGAGCCATGCCATTCAATTGCAAAATAGCAAGATTACTTCCAGCATCACCTATGCCCAACGCCTCCAATCGGCCATTCTGCCCCAAGAACAACGGTTTGCGCAGGCATTGGGAGTGGACAATTATTTCATCTTGTATCAACCTAGGGACATTGTTTCGGGCGATTTTTATTGGCTCTACTCCGATGCCCACCAATTTATCTTGGCCGTGGTGGACTGCACCGGCCACGGAGTGCCGGGCGCATTTATGAGCGTGATTGGCAGCCAACTGCTGACCGAGCTGGTGGAACTGCGCCAAGTGTACTCGCCTGACAAAATCCTCAACGAAATGCACCGGCAGATCCGCCGGATCCTCAAGCAGGATCAATCCGACAGCCGCGATGGAATGGACATGCAATTGATCCGTTGGCAGAAAGACCAGCAAAAGCTCCAGTTTGCCGGGGCCATGACCCAATGCTATTACCTTCAACTGGCCGATGGCAAACTACAGGAAATCAGGGCGGACAGAAAAGCCATCGGGGGCGAGCAAGCCGAGGAAGAACGGCTATTCACCTTGCAGGAAATTGAAGTGACCTCCCCTACCCTTTTGTACTTGTGCACCGATGGTTATCAGGATCAATTTGGCGGGCCCAAGGGCAAAAAGTTTATGTCCAGCCAACTCAAAGCTCTTTTGACCAGTTTGGCCGATCAGCCGCTCAAAGACCAGCAAACCGCCTTGGCCCGCACCATTGAGGATTGGCGGGCCGTGGGCAATGAACAACAAGTGGACGATATCACCATCATCGGGCTGAGGATTGGTTAAATCGTTCTAGCTAGGGATTAATTGCGGCGGCTGGCAAAAATGGAAAGATAATACACCAATGTGGCCAATGAACCCAATGCGGCCACCACGTAGGTCATAGCGGCCCACCACAGGGCATTTTTGGCCATGCCCTGTTCTTGCTGGTTCAACACGCGGGAGCGGGACAGCCATTCGGTGGCCCGGCGGCTGGCATCAAACTCAACCGGCAAAGTGATAAAACTAAACAGCGTAGTGGCCGCAAACAGCAAAATGCCAATGCCAAACAGCCATGGGATGCCGCTCGAGTACCACAGCGCGATGCCGGCCATCATCAAAATCCCCATGAAATTATTGGTAAAGCTAAGCACGGGCACCATCGCCGAGCGAAACGCCAAAAAACGGTAGGCCGTGGCGTGCTGTACCGCGTGGCCAGTTTCGTGGGCTGCTACGGCGGCGGCGTTGCGGCCTTGGAACACATCGTGGCTCAAGTTGATGGTCCGGTCGGCCGGGTTGTAGTGATCAGACAGCCGGCCATCGACGGTCGTTACCCGTACATCCCGGATGCCATGATCGCGCAGCATGGCCGCCGCCACCTCCGCCCCGCTCAAGCCCGAGCTGAGTGGAACCCGGGAATAGGCCGCAAACTTGCGCTTGAGCATCGAGGAAACCAGAAAACTGGCCAAAAAAGAAATACCAGCAATGATCCAAAACATATCGATATAAATGAAGGTACAAATGACTGCTTATCAAAAGCCAGTCCTTGGC
>JAYUVL010000361.1:0-2740 GCA_043754075.1 Cytophagales bacterium
GTGGACAATGAACTTGGCCGGTTTTTGGGCCAGTTCAAAGCTCTTGCGAAAATGATAAACCCCGTAATCCCGGTTGGGCTGACCTGGCACCGAAAGCCAATGGGCCTCCCAGTTGTTGGTCAGGAGCTGGGGGTTGATGGTTTGGGCCAGTGTGCTGTGGGCCAAACCCCAGATCACCCAAGCGGCAAAGGCAATAATGTTCTTTTTCATGTTCATGATCATTGGAGAAATTCTGCAAGGCAATATACAAAAGCTTTGATAATACGCTACACTGGGCTTTCCGATCCGAGACCAAAGCTTTGTTAGCATTTCAATGGTCTCCCAAGTGGTAAAAACCAAGGGCTAATCTGCGCGAAGGATGACCGCCCTTGGCTTGCGCTGGAATCAAACCAGGGCCAATCGTAGGGTTAGCTTATTTCACATTTGTGCTAGTTTTCCCGATGGAGCAGTACGCGCAAGACTGTTTTGCAGCCGGCCCGCAAGATTATCGTTGTGTTGGATGTGCCATCGTTCCCATGCAAGAGGCTTGTTATCAAATGCTTAATACGGCGATTCGCCCCCTTGTTGTGGTAGGTGGTGATGCGCTGTTTTTGCAGGGTTAGCCCAAAAAGTGCTGGAGCGCACCCACCATGCTACTATTTCTGATTACTTTTGGCCACTGACAATGGATGCGGCTCATTTTGGCTATTATTGGGTACACAATAAAAATCTACCTATTTAATTGTTGTTTTTTTAACAACCTACTTTTTACCGGAATACGGGAAATCTAGATTCGTCAAAGGGAATACCAAATCAAGATCGGATTTTCGTTAAAGTTAAAATCAACTTTCTGAAAATCAAGTAAATCAATATAATGTGTCGCTTAAACGTGTTAAACAATCCTTGGTACATTTTCAAGCATGGCCCGTGCACCACTAGGCAGGATCGCCGTTCTTCAATTTAAACACTTTTCACCTTGTTTGCCATCAGCAATAACGTAAGAGACGCCCTTATTGGGCTAACGGTAGGCGACGCCCTTGGCGTACCCGTGGAATTTGTGGATCGGAACACCTTGCAGGCTGACCCCGTGACCGATATGCGCGGGTATGGAACCCATCAGCAGCCACCGGGCACTTGGTCCGATGACGGATCGCTCACCCTATGCTTGGCCGAAAGCTTGTGCCAAGGCTACCAATTGCACGATATTGCCGAAAAAATGGTGCTTTGGGCCCTGCACAATCATTGGACTGCCCGAGGCTCGCTGTTTGATATCGGCAACACCACCGCAAAATCTATTCGGCGCTTGGCCCATCGGCTGGAAACCCACGAGGCCATTTTACCCATTCCCGAGGCCGACGCCACCGAAATGGACAATGGAAACGGCTCGTTGATGCGGATTTTGCCCTTGGCTTTTTATCTAAAAACCAAACCGATGGACGAACGCTGGCGGGTGGTGTGCGATGTCTCTGGCCTCACCCACGGGCATATCCGGGCTTCCATAGCATGTTTTATTTACCTCTCGCTGGCCATTCATTTACTGGAAAAGCGAGATTTTGCTCAATGCTATGCCAAAATGCAACAAGAAATGCACGCTTTTTTTGACTCTTTCCCCTATGTCCAAACTGCTGAAATTCAACATTTTGACCGGATATTGCGGGGCAACATCGGCAGCTACTCCATGAGCGAAATCCAAAGCTCGGGCTACGTGGTGCATACGCTGGAGGCCAGTTTATGGAGTTTGGCCAATAGTGAAAACTACGCGGAGACCGTGCTCCAAGCGGTCAATTTGGGCAGGGACAGCGATACCACCGGGGCCGTAACGGGCGGGTTGGCGGGCCTACTTTATGGATTGGAAGACATTCCGGTGCTTTGGGTAGCCAAATTGGCCAGAAAACAAGAAATCCTACAATTGGCCGATGCCCTTAACCAAGCCATGGCCAAAGCATAACCAAAAAAATAACCATTCCAAAACTGGAATGGTCAGAATCAGCCTTTTGGGTGGCGATTAAGGTTGCCGGAGCCAGACTCGGGCGGCGGTATCGTCGGTGAAAATATGGACTATCTTCTCTTTTTCAATGCCATTGTTGTGAATTCCGGCGGCTAGGTTCTTGGGCACCACAATGGCATACTTTTTCACGCCCGCTACTTGGCACAAATCAATAAAGAACTCTTCCACCTTTTTTAGGTTCATCGCTGGGGTTGTTGCCAACACTTCGGCATTGACCAGTACCCAATTGAGTTTGACAGAGGCATAGCCTTTGGTAGTGAGCAGGTACGTGAGTTTCTCCCGGAGCAACTCTTCGGCGCCCAAGTTCAAGTTGGGCCACCGCCAAGTGACCTCGATCCAATATTCATCGCGGAGCAAATGAACATTCATCCAATCACTCTGGTAAATGATTTGGTCATCGCTGATAGAATCCCGATTGACAAAGGCCCTCGTGTTAATCATGTCCGATTGATGGTTAAATCTCTCTTTAAAAGCAATTTGGGGAGTAAATTGTTTTGGAACCGATCGTCTATAAGTTGAAAAATCAAACTTATCAGCTTGGTTAGCCCAAGTTATCCGGTCAGGCTTCCCAACAGTTCATTGAGCAAAACATCCTTTGTAGCAATTTACGAATTTTTTTGTGATTGCCAAGGAAATGCGCGGCGTTTTGCCCAAATTAGTTCAAAACAACCCGACAATCTGCGACCGCCGCTGGTTGAACTCCAGCACCGCGCCTGCCCGCAAGCCAGCGAGCTTGGCCCCAATGGGCGAGGC
>JAYUVL010000362.1:0-2199 GCA_043754075.1 Cytophagales bacterium
TTTTTATAAATTATTGATTATCAAATAGTTAAAGTACCTAAACAGTTACTAAAAAAACAAACAACGGGATTGTGTACGAAGGATTATTCCAACGGTACAAAAATAATCTGCCAGCACATTTTTTGATATTCACTAAACTAGTGGATGATTGGCTCACACCACCGTTTTAATGAATAAATTTATCATTTATTTGTCTTTAATTTTTGCTGTTTTGTGCACAGAAGACTAAAAAATGCTAGAGCACATCATCCATACGCTGAGATTTCAGTCATAAATACAACAGCTTGTGGTTGCGTTTATGACTTGAATCTGTGAACACTGCCCACAAGGCCCAGAAAAAGTACCCATGGTCGGGCAAAGGTTGGAACTGGATAAAAAAGTGATTTCTATCGCTCGTCCCTAGTCCAGCACCCGCACCACTTTGAGGAACCGACGGGTGTAGTTGGGCTGGGAAAGCAAGTTGTAGGTAACACAAGGGGTATTTTTGGCCGAGGAGGAGTGGATGAACCGGATATCCTCCCCCATTTTTTCATAAACTATCCCCACATGCCCGGGCTCACGGATGGCCGAGTTCGTTCCGGTGAACACCAGCACATCGCCGGGGCGGGCCTCTTGCAAGCGGATTTCGCGGCCCACTGCCCGGTAGGCACCAGACGAAGCAGGCAACGCAATATTAAATTTTTTGTACACAAAGTATAAAAAACCACTGCAATCAAAGCCCCGCCCATCTTTGCCCGCATACACATAAGGCGTGCCCAAGTACTTTTGGGCGAACTGCAAAACCTGATCGCCCAGCGAGATTTTGCCCGCTAAACTGTCGCCCGGGAAGGCGGCCCAACGGGGCTTGCTTGAGCTGGCGCGGGCCTCCGTACCGGTGGAGGCTGCTACGGCCAGCATCATGCTCAATAATAAGGTACTGATCCACGTTTTCATGGCGAATAATGTTTAGCCTATCTATATAACGCCAACAAGAATAAATTATGTTTCTTTGGGAAAATTAAATATTTATTCCCCCAAAAGCAACCTGTCAAACAATAGTTTCGTCTGAGCTTATATCAATTTAAGGACCATGAAATTCCTTCGCTTGTTATTGTTCTGCCTGAACATTGCCATTTTGCAATTTTGCCTGACTGAAAACAGCCTGCCTGAGCGATTATGGCGGGAATCTCGCCATTGGTTGACCCCGCCGGCCCAAGTTTGCCAGCAGGCCCCATCCCCAACCGATTCCATTGCGCACTGCCCCGCAAAACCATCAATTTGGTTAGCTGGTAAGGTGTTAAATGTGAGCAAGTTATTAGAACCAGGTTTTTGGGTTTCCCACTGGGCCCACTAATTTGTATTTTCGCCCATTCGTAGTGCTGCCAAAATCAGCGGCCCGGTTTTGTTGAAGCAAAATACCGAAAATCAGCTGATTATGCGTAATATTGGACCTGTTTTTTGCGCATCTTAGTTAGTTTTGCCCATGTCCAGTATTTTCACCCGAATCATAAATGGGGAAATCCCCAGCTACAAAGTGGCCGAAACCGACCACTATTTCGCTTTTTTGGACATCAGCCCAGTCAATGCGGGTCATACCCTAGTGATCCCCAAAAAGGACGTGGATTATGTGTTCGATCTGGACGATGCCACCTACGCCGGCCTGTTCCTTTTTGCCAAACAAGTGGCCGCTGCCATCCGGGCCGCCGTTCCTTGCCTGCGCGTGGGTTTGGCGGTGGTGGGGCTGGAAGTTCCGCACGCGCACATCCACCTGATCCCGTTGCACAGCCCGAACGATTTGGACTTGTCGCGGCCCAAGCTCAAACTTTCGGGTGATGAAATGCAGGACATTGCCGCTCGCATTGCCGCCCAGATGGGGTAGTAGGCTGGCATTGGGTCAATGCGGCAAAACACCTTGCTTTTACCATACTTTTTCCAAATCATGACATACTCAATAGACTTAAAAGAGCTGGCAACCAGAGAGAGCGAAAAAGTAGAGTGGAAAGAAAATGGCAATGACCTCAAAATCGTTGTTAGCATTGTCAAAACCATTTCTGCTTTTGCCAATGACATTTCAAATTTTGGCGGTGGTTATGTGGTATGTGGTGCCAAAGAGACCAAGGATGAGTATGGTTTTCCCAAAGTGACTTATACAGGCCTGACGGCAGACAAGTTAAAGGAAATAGAGGGCAAGGTGCTCCAACACTGTAGGGATTATGTGAG
>JAYUVL010000363.1:0-10475 GCA_043754075.1 Cytophagales bacterium
CCCCCGTTGCAATCGCCATAGACACAGCCGAGATTGGTTTTGGCGTTGGCCGAATTACTGATAAATTCGTCGGCCCGCCATGAACCGACATCCATCCGCCCACTGGTGTAGAGGTAAGCACCCGAACCTTCGCGCTTGCCCTGCTTAAAATCCCCGACATATCTTTCCCCATTGGCGAAGGCATAAACCCCACGCCCTTGTAGATAAGACCCGGAAAATCCCCCAATATATTCATCGCCATTGTTGAAAACATAGATGCCTGACCCATTTTGGCAGTCGCCCGCCACACAGCCCGAAGTGCCGGTGGCCCGCTGGCCGATGACCGAACTTTGCCATGTGCCCCGATCCCGGCCCCCGCTTTTATAAAAATAAGTGCCGTAGCCGCTGTATTGGCTAGTTCTGAACGAACCAACGTAATAATCGCCACTGGTTGCTGTATAGATGCCATAACCCTCCAACTGACCAGCGCGAAACTCCCCGAAATATTTTTGACCAGTCTCGTAGGTATAGACCCCAGTCCCATTTTGGCAGTCGCCAGAAGTACATTGGGCATGGGCAAAATGGCCAAGGGCAACCAATCCAAGGAAAAATGTAATTGTTTTCATGGCAATTTAAAAGTTGGATAGCATATTAGTAAGTTGGATTTATAGTCAGATTTTGACCTAGCCAAAATGGCTTTGAAAATTGATTAGTCCCATCGCGCTGGTTTCTCAAGAGTTCTTTTGTCACTCGCCGCAAAAAAATTGCCTCAATGTTCGGTTTTGGGTGAGCGAGCATCCAATAGCAACAATCAACTGTAAACAATGCCGACTGCCTCCCGTACCCGATCCAGGGTTTCCATCAATAACTGGCTATCGGCATGGGTCATGGTACTGCTTTCCAAAAGACCGGCTTGCAGGGCGTCGTTCACCGCTTGGGCTTCGTAATACAAGCCGTTGCCCTTGGTGCCAAATGACATTTCCTTGACCAATTGCCGTTGGTTGTCAAAAATGGAAATTGCTGGACATTGCCCGTGCCAAGGGGAATGCAATTTAATGTAGCCCTGCGTGCCATAAATGTAGGCCTCTAGCGTTGAGGTATAGCTCAGGCTGCAAGACAGCACAGCCGTTTGGCCTTGGGCAAAGTCCAACAGCATATTGCATTGGGTGTCCACGCCAGTGGGCCCAAAGACCGCCTGGGCGTAAACGTTGGCCGGCCGGCCCAGCAGGGTAGTGGCCAAAAAAATGGGGTAAATACCAATATCGAGCAACGCGCCACCGCCCAAGGCCTTGTTCAATACCCGCTTTTCAGGTTCAAATGGCGGAATAAAAGCGAAGTTGGCCTGGACCGATTGTAGTTCCCCGATCGCACCGTCGGCCACAGCTTGGCGCAAAGCCCCAAAATGGGGCATAAACTTGGTCCACAGCGCTTCCATAAAAAACAGGCCCTTCGTTTTGGCCAAACCGACCATTTCCTGGACTTGGGCCAGATCTAGCGCCAGTGGTTTTTCGCACAGGACGTGCTTGCCATGCCCCAAAAAAAGCAGCGTCAGCGGATGGTGATCGGTGTGGGGCGCGCCCACATACACCGCATCAACCTCGGGGTCGGCGGCCAACTCGGCAAAACTTCCATAGGCCCGTTTAGCCCCACAGGCTTGGGCAAACTCCTTTGCCCGATCCAAACTGCGCGAAGCGACCGCCACCACAGTTGCCCCTTCTACCAAAGCAAGATCTGTAACGAACCGCCCCGAAATCTTGCCTAAACCAGCCATACCCCAACGAATATTTCTCACAAGTCAAATTTGGTGAATGTCAACCATAAAAAGCAAGCGTTCCGTGAAGGCCCATCTTAGTTCTTCCGCCTCCCACTGCAAATATTTAGCGCAGTAATATTGGCTATCCATCGGCTGATGCCAAAACACAATCGGACTTCCAGCGACCAAAAACAAAAGCTCTCCTGTCCTAGGGCAATAAATCTTGGAAATTGCGTTGCTTGATAATGCAATATAAAAAAATAAGCCGAATTAACTGCCCCAAGCCGCAGAGGCACCGCCGGTTGATCATAAACCGGCAATTTGCCAGTGGGCCACCAGACTAGTATCCTGGAAGTTCATGACCCGGTAAAGTGCCCACCTTTCAGCGGGCACGCCTTGGCGGTGGAGGGGCCGGTGCAAGTTTTGTAGTAAATGTTGGCTTTGGCGGCGGTAGTAATAATTGCGCAGCAACAACCGATAGGTGGGCCCGGGCATCCCGATTTGCGCGGGATCAAAAAGTTGGAGAAGTGGGTTTCCCGCCTTGGGGCTAGAGTACCGGACAAAAAATTGTTCGGTCTGAATGGCTTCGTGCACCGGCTCGGCAAACATGCCGTAGCGGAACAATGGATAATGATCTTGCATCACCACGAAGGGCAGGCCCAGCCATACCAGCACCAGCCAGATCAATATTTTTTGGCCCACGGTCACCTCACTTGCGGGTTACCCGCTCCAAAATCAATGCTTTGATCTGTTTGGCATCTTCGCGGCTAAAGTTCTCGATCACGATTTCTTCCCGGGCGCGGGGGATCACCTTTATTGTCGCAAAGATAAGCCCATTGTCAATTTCAATACCCGAAATATCTTCGTAAAACACAAAATTCTCTGATCCGCCCAACACTTGCTTGATTCGAAATGTAACACCCTTTTCGGTCAAAATGACTTCATCTGGGGTGATGGGATCTTTGAACCGGCTGGCCTTGAATAGTTCGTCCATGCTGAAATATTGTCTTTTAGATGATCAATTAGTGGTAGAAAAGTTAAACAAGCCCTTACCATCAATCAATGGCAAGGGCAACAAGGGATCATCCGGGCACCATGTCCACGCGAACAGTGGCCGTTGGCCCGAGTGCGCTCAATGGGGTGTTGACCGTCGAGATTTGGAAGGTCATCGTTCCCGAAATTGCGCTGAGGTTGGACAACTCGCCCGCCAAATTTCCTGGATTGATGATGATTTTGTTGGGGTTATTGTTGTCAAACGCCCAAGTCCCCGTGGCTGGCAGGGCGGTGTTCAGGATGCCCAGCCCGGTGGCTTGGAAAGTTTTATCCGCCCGAAAGGTGAGCCGGATAGTCGTGATGTCAATTCCTGGCACTGCCGCCCCCAACAATGCCAATGGCAAGTTGTTGATACTCACACTGGAAGCCCGCCAAGTGCGCACCAAGTTGGTCTGGGCAGTGTCCAATGGATTTTCGCTTTCGGTTTTAGAGCAGCCTTGGGCCAAAAGGAGGAACGTGACGAGCAAGGTGGATTTGAGCAATTGTTTCATTGGGTATTTCATGTTGATGACAACCGCAATTTAGCGCATCGTCAACTTATATTTGCTTGTTTTGGGCAAATTACCGCAGATTTTAACGCCGCTGGCTGGGGCATTGGCCGGCCAAGTCCAAACTTTCATTTATACTTGCACCAATTCGTTTTCAGCAAACCAGCAAAGCAAATCATGGAACATCATAAAAAACGCTTGAAAATTGCCCACATCGCTTCATTCCAGTAAACTTAATTTGATCATGCCTATTGTCAGCAAAATCCTTGTTTACCCAATCAAATCGTTGGACGGCGTAGCGGTGGGGCAAAGCCAGATCCGGCCCGGCGGTTCACTCCACTATGATCGTGAATTTGCTTTGTTCAATGCTGATGGCCGTACGATCAACGGCAAAAAGTATCCAGCCCTTCATCGGGTGCGCACCCAATACAACTTGGACCATCACTTGGTGACCTTTTCGATTGACCAAAAGTCAGATACTTTCACGCTCTACTCCGATGATTCACGCATCGAGGAATGGTTCAGCGATTATTTGGGGCTTAAAGCCACCCTTCAACAAAATACTGAAACCGGCTTTCCCGACGATGACGAGCGGCCCGGCCCCACAGTGATCGGTTTGGCTTCCCTCCAGCAAGTGGCCCATTGGTTTGGGATCGACGAGGAGAGTGCCCGACGCCGTTTTAGGGCCAATATTGAGCTGGCCGAATGTCCCGCTTTCTGGGAAGATCAACTCTTTGGGGCTCCCGGAGTTGAGCTGCCTTTTCGGTTGGGCGGGGTGGAGTTGGTGGGCGTCAAGCCCTGCGCACGCTGCCCGGTGCCCACCCGTGATCCCGACACGGGCGAGGCCATGCCCAAGTTTCAGCCAACTTTTGTGCAGTTGCGCCGTGAAACGTTGCCCGCTTTTGCTGACCAGGCCCAATTCCCCCATTTTTATTACCTTAGCGTCAACACCCGGATCAACGCTAGCCAACAGGATAAATATTTAAATGTGGGCGACAGCTTAACGTGGTCAATGGCAGGCTAGCCACCTTGCCAACCGAGTAAGCCAACAATGGCCCTGAACTTGGGCAAAACCATCCGACCAACCCAAATTTTGTTTGGTTTAAGGTTGAGTGATGCAAAAACCCGTTAATTTACGTTTGCTGATTGGCACAACCATTTGGCACGACCATGTTAAACAACGTTTAGTGCTTTGTGTTTCAAGCACTTGAAATACAGAAGTGGGTATTATTTTTTGGCAGACCCATTGCCCAGGCTGCCATTTAGTTCGATTACGGAAATCACCCTGTTACCATCAATAGGCAGATGATAATGACTGAAAAAGAGGAACTTTACCGACTAGTCACTGACCTGACCGCTAAACTGGACGACCTGCGCGCCGAGATCTCCCACGTGCGAGAGCGGGTGGCAGCCATGGACGGAGGACCGCTACCCTCGCCCCAAAACTTGACCAATCAGGCAGACCTGCTGGCCCTGTTCAAAAAGCTGGATGCCGAAGCAAACCTAGGCCCCGAGCCGATCGGCCAAGAAAAATTCGCCAAACCCCAACCATACGGCCCGCAAGAGGGGCCAGGGCAAATCCCACCATTGGGGCAACCCAAAAAAAACCCGCCGAAACCCAAGCCTCAGCCCAAACCATCGATCTCAATGGAAGAATGGGCCAGCAAAAACCTCAAGTTCGTTGGCATTGGGGTTTTTGTGCTGGGCATGGTCTATTTTGTCAAATATGCGATTGACAATGACTGGATCAACGAAAGTGGCAGAATCCTGATTGGGGTGCTCACCGGTGGGGGACTGATCGGCATCGCCCACTTTATGCGAGTGCGCTATCAAGCATTCAGTTCGGTACTGATCGGGGGCGGGGTATCCATTCTTTATTTCGCCTTTTACTGGGCCTACCAGCAGTATGGCCTGTTCGGTCAACTGCCCACTTTTGCCATCATGGTGGTCATCACCATGTTTACCGTGGCCATTTCACTCGCGTACGACCGCCAAGAACTGACCATCATAGCGGCCATTGGCGGTTTTGCGACCCCATTTTTGGCCAGCCGGGGCGAAGGCAACTACGTGGCTTTGTTCAGTTATTTGACCCTTTTGAACCTTGGCATATTGGCCATTGCCTTCCACAAAAAATGGCCGTGGCCCAATCGGGTGGCCTACACGCTCACCGTGCTCATCTTTGGGGGGTGGCTTTTCAGGGTGGCTGTTGCCGAAACCTTACCGCAGGTGGGGGCATTTGCCTTTGCCACCATCTTTTATGGGTTGTTCTTTGTCATGAACGTGGCCTTCAACGTGCGACACAACGTCAAATTTGCCTTTGCGGAAATCATGTTGCTGCTGAGCAACCACTTGTTTTATTTCTTGGCCGGCATGACCGTCATCGGGGCTTGGCAAAACACCCCGCTGGGCGGTGCTTTTGCGGGTTGCTTGGCCAGCTTGAACTTGGGGCTGGCACTCGTGTTCTACCGGCCGGCCTTTGTGGCCGAGCGGGTGGACAAACTGCTGTTCTATCTGTTGCTGGGTTCGGGGCTGACTTTTGCCAGCCTGATCGCCCCGATCACGTTCCGAGGCAACGTTATCACCCTGTTTTGGGCGGCAGAAACGTGCCTGCTATGGTGGCTGGGCCAGCGCTCGGGCCTGCGCTTGTTCCGGGAGGCCTCAGTAATTGTATTGGTGCTCATGTTCACGAGTTTGCTGGCCGACTGGCAACAATTTTATCAACAAAACCTGTTTGAGTATGACATGGCCGGTAAGTACGTCCGTAAATACTCCGCTCCCATTTTGTTCCATCCTGCTTTTGCGAGCAGTTTGGGGGCGCTGCTGGCGCTGTTTGGTTTGCGCTGGCTTTCGGGCCAAGATCCCGGCAGCGAGCTGGGCTTCTCCCCCACTGCCCGCAAACGCATTTTTACCCTGGCCCTGTTTGGCCTTGCCTATGTGGCCCTGTTGGTCGAGCTCACTTTCCAAGCCACCAATTTGGACTGGAGCTATCAGTTGGCCACCATGGCCGCCATCATTTACAGTGCCTGCTTTGTGCTGGCAATGTGGTTCTTTGCCCCTAAAATTGGCGAAAATTATTTCACTACTCTTTGCGTTTTCGTGAGCGGACTGGTCATTTTTGCTTATCCTTTCAAGGCCCATTTTGATGCTGTTTCGGCCCGGGACAGCTACTTGCTGCAAGAGATGCCGATAATTCCCTTTGCGCTGCACTATGTAGCTTTGCTGTTATTTGTTTGGTTGGCCATCAAAATGATCCGGGCGATCCAGCGCATGGAAAAAAACCGGGATCGGAACCTCAATATTGCGCTTTGGGTGGGCTGTGGCCTGCTGGTGTTTCACGCCAGTGCCGAGTTTTCGCACAGCTATGTGCTGCTCAAGTATCATCCCCCGCTGCTCCCCCGCAAGTTGGGCAGCGATTCCCAAGCACTGGGCTATGTTGTATTGTGGGGGCTTTGCTCTTTGGTGTTCATGGTGGTGGGCATCCGTGGCCGGCGCAAAGAACTGCGCTTGGTCGCCCTGAGTCTCTTTGCGGTGGCTTTGGGCAAGTTCTTTCTGTTCGACTTTCTCCGAATCAATTTGTTGGGCCGCATCATTTCACTGGTGGGCTTGGGGGCGATCCTTTTGCTGGTAGCCTTTCTGTACGAAAAGTTGAAAATATTGATATTTGGCACTTCAGCTCCCCAAAACCAAACGGAGGAAGAAGTTGGACCTGGTGCCGAAATTTGATTGGGTCCTTAGTTGTCTGACCACACCTCCACATTTCTTCGCTGTTTTAGTTGCTTGATAGTCTGCTCATGGTTGGCGATGTCACTTTCATAAGAACCGACCTTGCGCTGCAGTTCATCTTGGGTAGCCATCAGCTCTTCCAAATTCTGGCGCATTTCCTCTTCTTGCATCCGCAGTTGTTCTGCCATTTCTTGAGAGGCCATCAATAATCGCTGGGTTCGATCATTGCCCTTGCCGGTCGATATGGCCAAGGCAATGGAAGCACCCAAACGGTTTAAAAACTCAATTTTATAAGCGGCAAGCACTGTGAAGGATGCCACCTCCAAAATGCCATATACCTGTTCATTGAACAGGAGCGGAACGATAACAATACACCGGGGATTGGCATCGCCAAGGCCCGAGCCGATGTAAGTGTATTGTTCGGGCACATCGGTGAGATATATCACATCCCGATCGATCCATGCTTGGCCCACCGATCCTTCGCCCAACCGCACTTTTTTGTGGACAAACCGCTGTTTCTGCCAAGCGTAAGCCGCAACTAGTTCCATGTGGACATCGTCGAGGTTTTCATCGTTGAGCACAAAGAAATTGCCTTGGTTGGCACCGATGTATTGGACCAGTTCAGCGATCAACTGAGTGCCCATTTGGGCAGTTGACTGGTTGCTGGCCCGCAAGAGATCGGCAAACTTGGCTGAACCTTCGTTGGCCCAGTTGCGCCGCCGATCCTCTTCGGCCGCGATTGTCAAGCGCTCCCGCATGTGGATCAAAGCGTTGCTAAGTAGATCCTTGTCGCCCAAACTGGTAATAGTAGCCTCATAATTGCCCTGTCCTATTTGTTCGGCAAACTTTACCGTGATCGCATAAGACTCACCTACGGTGTTGACCATCAGGCCGATGTCACCCAATTCATCATCTCGCTTATCGTGGATGGGGGCCGGGATCTCGCCCAAACTCAATTTTTGCAATGCACTGGCGATCAGGTCAAGGGAGGAGGTCATTTGGGTGGCAAAATTCCAAGTCAGGATCAAGGAAGGGACAACAATGATGAAGATAATAATGACCAGCAAGAGGCGCGTATTGGCCATGCTGGCCGATAATTCTCGACGGGCTTTAATAAACTCGAGGTTCTTTTCGGTGACCAAGCGGGAAACGGTGGCCTGCAACTGGCGGGAATTGGGGAGCACTTGATCTTCCACCAACTTGGCCGCTTTCTCCAATAGCGCTGAATCAGCGTAATTTTGTTTTACGGCCAACAGTTGGGTAAGTGCATTCTGATCGATCAATAAAGTATCAAAATCGAGCATTGCAGTTTTCAGGGTGCGCACTTGGTTGGTATCGGGCCACACCGAAGCTGCCGATGTGAGCTTGAGGCGGATCAGCGCTCCTTCTTGTTGGATAATTTTGCGGAGCCGGGCCTTGGCCTCGCGATCGCGGGAATGGTACACCCACGCCGTCGAGGATTGCTGGCTCGCCAAGATAATTTCTTTGAACTCGGCCAAAACAACAATGGAAGTTACTTTTTCAGCAATTGACTCATCAAGCGTTCGCCCGGCCCTAATCAGGCTGATCAGCATCAAAACCCCGCCAATGATCAAAAATAGCAATAGCCCACCCGTTCGCAACAAGGTTTCTTGCTTAATTGTGCGCCGCCACTTATTCATAAGTTTATTTTTGGTTAGAACAAGATCTCAAATCTAGTGCCACTAAACGATTAAGCAAAAAAAAGACATAATACACGCATCTGCCTGTACCATGTCTGGACATTTTTCACTAAACTAAAAAATTACGAATCTATTACCTGTATGAGCCAAGACCAAGGTCTTTGGATTTAAGAATGATTATCTATCATTTTATAAGGGCAAAGTACGTTCATTTAGCCGACTTAACAAAATATTAAAGAACATTTTTATTACGCGAGTACTTTATGCAGCGTTATTGTACGTTATATGGGTTTTGTGTAATATTATCATAAATTTAGCTAATTTGCATTAAAGCAAGAACCGATATGCCAGAGAAGCACTTTACCCTGTTACAGTTAAACAAGAGTATCCAAAAATTGATTCAAAATGTCCAACAAGATTTTTGGATCACTGCGGAATTGGCTTCAGTACAGGTGAATGAGCATGCCTATCTGGAATTGGTCCAAAAAGAAAAGGACAAAATAGTGGCCAAGGCCAGGGCAATCGTCTGGAACGCTAGTTTGGCCACCTTAATGGGCAAGTTTGGGGATGGCCTGTCTGTCATTTTGCGCCCCGGCAGCAAAGTGCTTATAAAGGTGACGATCCAGTTCCACGAAGTGTATGGATTGTCCCTCGTTATCTCCGATCTGGATGCCGCCTACACCATTGGCGAACTCGAGCTGCAGCGACAAGCCACCCTCCTCCGATTGGAACAGGGAGGCTTGCTCGAGCAGCAAAAAGCATTGACCTTGCAGCCAGTCCTCCAACGGTTGGCGGTCATCTCCTCGGCAAGTGCGGCGGGCTACGCCGATTTTTTGGATCAATTGTACCGCAATGCTTACCAATATACTTTTCAGATTGTGTTCTTTCCCACATCGGTGCAGGGTGAGCGGGCCGAGGAAGAACTACTGGGGCAAATAAGGCGGGTCGGGCCAAGTTTTGATGCAGTGATCTTGATCCGGGGCGGGGGGTCACGCTTGGATCTGGAAGTGTTCAACAGCTATGCCGTGGCTGAAGCCGTGGCGCATTGCCCAGTACCCGTACTGGCGGGCATCGGCCACCTGCGCGATACCTCGGTAGCCGATGTGGTGGCCCATTTGTCATTGAAAACGCCAACGGCTGTTGCTGAGTTTATCATCCAACACAACGCCAAATTTGAGCTTGAGCTAAACCAGCACTTGGGCCAAGTGCTACAAGCCAGCCAAGCCATGATGAATGAGCATCGGGCCAATCTCCAGCAGTGGGCAGCCAAGCTCGGGCGGCAGGCGGGCCAATTGCTCCAGCAAGCGGGCTATCACCTCGACCGCCAAGAAGACCGGTTGCGGATGGCTGGCCAAGAGCAATTAAAAGATGCCGCTACCCATTTGCGCCACATTGAGCAATCATTGGCCTATTTGGATCCCCAAACATTGCTAAAGCGCGGCTACACGATGACGATGCTCAATGGTGTTCCCCTGAAACAAGGCACGCTGGTCAAGCAGGGTGACGAGCTACTGACCCTCACCTCAGAATGGCAGATCACCAGCACTGTGACTGGCCCACCCAAGCCAGCTTAACTTAGTTGGCTTCTTCTTCCTCCGCACTGGCAGTTTGGATTGCTTCTAACCGTACCTCCGCCGATACGATAGTTGTCCCAAGGGCAATCTGGCTTAAATGTTCCAGCCCTTTGGTGATTTTGCCAAAGCATGTGTGGTTGCCGTCGAACTGGGCTTGGCGGCTCAGGCAGATAAAGAACTGTGACCCGCCCATGTCACGCCCTGTGTGGGCCATGGAGAGTACGCCGGGCTCATGCTTTTGTTC
>JAYUVL010000364.1:0-6301 GCA_043754075.1 Cytophagales bacterium
TGGGCTGGGGAATGGATCCTTGGATGATGGGCATGAACCCGTGGGGAATGAACTCCATGATGGGAATGGGCTGGGGAATGGATCCTTGGATGATGGGCATGAGCCCATGGGGAATGAACTCTATGATGGGCATGAATTCCATGATGGGCATGGGTTGGGGCAGGATGTGCCCTTGGGGCATGGGCCGGCCGGCTGTCATCGTGACCAACAATGTGATAAACTCTACTCAAGCGTCATTCAACAACAGCAGTTATGCCGTAGCGGCCGAGCGTGCCAACTACGACCAAATGTACCGGACTGGTAACGACTCTTATTATAACCGCAATGCTACCTACGGCAATTTTGCCAACTCGAGTGTGAACACTGCCTCTTATGGCAATGCCGATAATAACGCAACCAGAAATGGCAATTATGACTGGGGCCAAGGCCGTAACTCCACTTACAACCGCAACACTTCCGATTCTTGGAATTCCAACCGTTCTTCATCCTCTTGGGGAGGTAGCAACAGTACTGGCGGCGGGGGTTCCTATGGAGGCGGGGGCGGTTCCTACGGAGGTGGCGGCGGCTCTAGCAGCGGCGGCAGCAGCCGAGGCGGCAGAGGTAACTAATTGGTTCAAAATGGGCTAAATGGCCCACCCGACTATATTCTCCCAAATACCTTACGTGGCATTCACGTAAGGTATTTTTTTGGCCTCGTATGTAGCACAGAAATTGAACTCTTGAATTAACACTTAGTACTATTTCAGGAAAAAATTTCACTTAACGTATGAAGATACTTGTTCAATTCATTGGCTGCGCCCTGCTGGTCGCGTCATCGCTCACCGTGGTTGCCCAAACCACCATCTGGAACGGCAGCCGCTGGTCCAAGGGCCTGCCCGATGCCGGCAAACATGCCATCATCGACACCGCAACCACCTACTCGGCTGCCATCAACGGCGGGTTCGTTTGCCGCTCGCTCCTGCTCGAGCCCAAATCTAGGCTCAATCTATTGGGCCGCCAAACAGTAAATGTGAGTTTTGACATTACATTGGCGGATTCTTCTTACTTGTATATCGCCGACCAAAGCACTGTGTATAGTCTCAAAGGCAACATCAACAATTATGGGATAGTAGAACTCGACGGAGGCTCCATTATCCAACTATCAGAAAAAGGGGGCGTACAAGGCCTTGGCAACAGCGTGGTGCGCCAAAAAAGCCGGGGCGAACAGGGGATCCCGCAAGTTTGGGCCTCGCCCGTGCAGCAGTTTCCGCTTTCGGGCTTCACTTTCCGGGAAGACTGGCTGCCCATTCGGCTGGACGAAGCCAACCGGAACTGGATAGCACAAACAGGTTATGCCACTCCTGGCACGGGCTATGTGGCCCGGGTGCCCAGCACGGTTACCTTCAGCGGCGTGTTCAATGCGGGTGATGTACAAGTGGGCGTACAAGATTTTACCCAAAGCCGCTTCCTGTGGGGATTCACCATTTTGGGCAACCCCTACCCTTCGTCCATCAGCACATTGGCCTTTATGAAAGACAATGAGTGGCTCATCGATGGCAATGTCTGGGTTTGGGATGCAGAAAACCAATCTTACCTAGTGCTCAATTACCTAAACATTCGCAGCATTGCCATGGCTCAAGGCTTTTTTGTGCGGATGCGCAACGATGCCTATTTTGACAGCGGGGCCAAGGTGATCTTCCGAAACACCCAGCGAAGCAATGAGCCAGCCCGTTTCTATCGCACCGAGAGTGCTGATGGCCAAATGTTGCAACTTTCTTTTGGCAATGGCAAAGCCTTGGATCGCTTGACTGTCGCCTTTGATCAGCCCTTTACCACGGGCCCAGACTATGGCTACGATGGCCAAAAATTGGATCTGCCCGTTCAGCCCCTGCTCATTGCCGCCCAACAAGACGGCCAGTCTTATGCCTCCGTAGCCCTCCCCCCAACGGCTTTGAGCCGCGATTTTGCGCTGCCCCTGACCTTGCGGGTCAATGAAACCGGCTGGTTCCAACTTTCTGGCACTACCGAAACCAACACCCAAGCTTGGTATGTTACCGATCTGGAAACTGGCAAAAAGTATTCGGTCGGTGCTGGGCAAGCACATTCACTGTATTTGAGCGCGGGGGTTTACCACAAACGCTTTGTCCTGCGCAAGGCATTGCCAGAGGTTACTTCCGAGGCAACGGCAACACCCCATATTTATGCCAACGGCAGCCAATTGTTTGTCAATCCGGCTGGCCTTGCCCCCAGCCAGCCAGCCCAAGTAGTTATCTATGCGCTGACTGGCCAAGAAGTTCAGCGGTACACCAGCCTGCCAGTCGATAGTTCGGTCATCAAGCTCGAGGCGCAAGTGCCAACCAGTGGCACCTACATCGTCCGAATGATTTCTGCCCATCAGGTACAAACCGCCAAAGTCTGGCTGGACAGGTAACCTCAACTTGAAATAGACCGGTTACTTCCACCAAGCAAAAGCCGCCCCGTGCCAACAGGGGGCGGCTTTTGCTTTAATGTGGCCCGAGCGTAAAAAAACGGGCCAACCTATTGCCTAAAAATTTCGTTTTTCAAGATATATTGCACACGCAACCATCCACCAATGATTTCAACCATGATGCAACGCCGCTTGAGTACATATTTCTTTACCACTCTTCCATTGCTGGTGGCCAGTTTTTCCGGATATGCCCAAGGGCCCGCGCCCAATGAATCCTTCCGCCAAACTTTCAACCAGTCTGATGGTTTCTGGCGCGATGCGCTGCGGTTTTCCAGCACACGTTTTGGTGGCACGGCTCGGTTCCAAGGTTTGGCCGGGGCCAGTACCGCAGTGGGTGGGGATGTATCGGCCGCTTTGGTCAACCCGGCGGGCTTGGGCCTCATGCGGCGCTCGGAGGCCAGCGCCAGCCTGACCGCGCTGAGCATCGGCACCAATAGTACCTTGGGCGGCGAAATCCGCCCCGTCAATGCCAATGCGCCTCTTGAATTTACCCAATTTAACGACAATAGCGGGAACGCCAGTAATTTCAACCTCAATATTAACCAGTTTGGGGTGGTGTTTGCCGCCGATCGAGGGGGTGATCGGGACTTTCGGGGCGGCGCTTTTGCCATCAACTTTTCCCGTACCAATGATTTTCGGGTAACTACCCAGTACAGTGCCGTCAACACGTCCAACTCAGTCATTGACAACATGTTGGAACGCACCGATAACGTGGTAAATTGGGACCGCCTGATCCGCGACCGAAACAACAATGACCTTTACACCGTGGATCGGCTCGGATTTGCCGCTTATCTGATCCGCCCTTTCTTTGGCGATACCACTGGCCGCAACTCTTGGGAATCTTTTGTCCCCAAGGCCCCGGCCGTGCAGGGAGAGCGAATCGTGCGCACCGGATCGCAGGGGCAGTGGAACCTGTCCTACGGGGCCAACTACAAAGACAAGATCTATTTGGGCCTCGGGTTGGGCATTGCCACTTTGCGCTACACCACCACCCGCACTTACACTGAGCAAGTGATCAACAGCCAGACCAGCGGCCCCAATGGCACCCGCCTGCCCTTGGACAACTTGCTGCTCCGTGACACCTATAACCAAGACGGAACAGGGATCAATGGGAGCATTGGCCTCATTGTCCGCCCGATCAACGCCGTCCGGATCGGCCTGAGCGTTACCACTCCTACCTTCTACCGCATCAATGACACCTATCAAAGTGATCTGAGCGTACAGTACAACAATATCCGGGTGACCGATTTTACTTTTAACCCGGCGCGGTCAGTCTTGCTCAACCAACTGTCGGTCGCTGGACCAAGCGACCCGGCCACGTACAACATGCGCACCCCCCTGCGCGCCAATGCCGGGGTGATGTTTTTGGTCGGCAAGAAAGGGTTTGTGTCGGTCGATGCCGAATATGTGGATCACCGCACCACCCGGTTCACCAAATCTGATATTTTTAACTTTGAACGCGATCACATTGTAATTTCCACCATTTACAAAGCAGTGGTCAACCTGCGGGCCGGGGCCGAGATCCGGGTCAAAGATTTCCGGGTGCGCGGGGGCTATGCCCTGTACCCAAATCCTGTCCAGCCCTTTAACAATGAAGCCCCCTCAGTCTATTTTAACAGCAATACCTATCTGACTGGCGGGTTGGGCTGGCGCAAAGCTGATTATTTCTTTGACCTGTCTGTTGTGTACAATACGTACAATACCGCTTATCGGCCCTACACGCTCACCCGGCTGGATGAACAAAACCAACCACCGGTCAACCCGCTGGTCAATAGTGCCAACAACCGGCTGTTTGTCACCTTGTCGGGCGGCTTGTTCTTTTAAAAATCCATTTGCACAAGCAAAAACGGCAGGTGCAGCCCCGTTGAATCCCCGAAACCTGTTCAATCTGCTTCTAAAATGGCCCAGAAGTAGTTTGAACGGGTTTTATGCGACGATAAAGCAAGGCATCGCTAGATCGCCCACACGCCGGGCGATCTGATTTCGTCCTTTCGGGAAACCAAAACATAGAAGGTAACGATCCAACTCTCTGGCAAATCGCGCCTTGCAAAGCAACTGTTTAAGATGTTTAACCAGTTGCCATCTGTCGCATGGCAGCTCGTCAATATCGACGCATTTCGTTCATTGCCACGATAAGCGCTGTCGTTGTCCTCTTCGTTCATTACTGAGCCGGCCATAAAAAGTGGCGGCCAACTCGGAGCTGGCCGCCACTTTTACCCCAAGCCCCGCCGTTTTATTTGATCCCGTGCATCATTTTGACCAAGCGACCCGCAATGGCAAAAAGCACTAGAGCAGCAACGCCCGAAAGGGCCACGTTGATGAGGAAGAACTCATACAGGTTGGTAATTTCAATGCCCAAGAAATGAGTCGATTTGCCCGGCTCGGGATACAGGCCCGAGATCATCCCGGCAGCCTTATTGGCAATGGCTGGGGCCAAAAACCAAACCGCCATGAGCAGAGAGACGAATTTGGGTGGCGATAATTTGTTCACCAGCGACAAGCCAATGGGCGACAAACAAAGCTCACCAATGGAATGCAACATATAGAGCATGATGAGGTAAAACATGCTCACCTTGACATTGGGGGCCAAGTCTTTGACCGCAAACTCGATTACTACATAGCCCAAAGTGACCAAAACCAAGCCCCAAGCCATTTTGACGGGCGAGGGCGGCTCCAGTTTTTTGAGGCTCAGGTAACCCCAAAACATGGCCATTGGCAATGACAAAGTGATGATATAAAGCGAGTTCAGGTTTTGGAACAAACTCGGCGGCACTACCATCCCAAAGAAATTTCGGTCGGTCTGCTCATCGGCAAAGAACGTGAGCGAGGCGGGGGCTTGCTCAAAGGTGGCCCAGAAAAAGATCACAAAAAATGACACGATAAAAATAACCGCAATTTTTTCGCGATCCACCTTGGTGATCGTTTTATCGGCAAAGACAATATACACGATCACCAATGCCGAGACCAATAACACTGGGAACACGATATTAGCCACAAAAGCATCTATATACAAAATCCCGAGGCTGATGGCAAGGAGTGCAGGCAACCAAAAATAGACTTGCTTAACCCCGGGGCTATCCACCGGGGTGATTCCCAGCGGTTTGCCGTCCCATGATACAAGGTATTTGACCTTGCCCAAATGGAAGATGACCGTGCCCAGGGCCATGGCGATCCCCACTGATAAGAACGCCCACTTAAAATCGTCCGGGTTGCCGGTATCGCCCAATACACTGGTAATCAAGTTGCCCAGAAATGCCCCGGTATTGATGCCCATGTAGAAAATGGTATAGGCCGAGTCGCGCCGCCGATCGGTGGGGCTGTACAGCGAGCCCACCATTGCCGAAATATTGGGCTTAAAAAATCCATTGCCCACTATCATGAGGCCCAAGCCCAAAAACAAGAGAAAGGTACTGACTTCGCTCCCGCGCAGGATCGCCGAGGCAAAGAGGGTAAACTGGCCCAGTGACATTGAAATGCCGCCCACAACAATGGAACGGCGATTGCCCCAGTAGCGATCGGCCACAAAACCACCGATCAGCGGGGTAAGGTAAATTAAACCAACATAGCCACCGTAGAGATTGGACGCCAAGGCTTTGTCATACAAAAGGGCCTTGGTCAGATAGAGCGTAAGGACAGCCCGCATCCCGTAATAACTGAACCGCTCCCACATTTCACTGGCAAAGAGCAAATACAAGCCTGCCGGATGCCTTTGATTTTCAGTTGTTTCCATTTTTTAAGTCGATTATAATAGGGTGAAGTGGTTAATTTTTCAAAAATTCAACAAAATCAGCTCAATTATATTCCAAACAATTTGCATAAACCACATAAATTTAC
>JAYUVL010000365.1:0-6969 GCA_043754075.1 Cytophagales bacterium
GTCTTCCAACGGAGTACCGCCCCGGCGCAGTTCATAATCGATCTTCTCGTTGGAGTTCATCACCTCCAGGCGGTTGGGCGGGAAAAACGACATCCCGTATTGGCCCGCATATTCAAAGTTGGTCTTGCCGGCTTTGCCCCGGCGGGTCTGGATCACAATGACCCCGTTGGCCCCGCGCGAACCGTAAACCGAAGTGGCGGAAGCATCTTTCAATACGTTCACACTTTCAAAATCGGCGGGATTGAGGGTGGCAAAGTTTTGGGCCGAGATCTGCACCCCATCCACTACGTAGAGCGGGTCGTTGGTACCGTTCACCGAGCCTTTGCCCCGGATCACAACCGACGCAGCCGCGCCAGGTTGGCCGGAGTTGGCTTGGATCAGCAAGCCGGGGGCTTGGCCTTGCAAAGCCTGATCAAAAGAACCCATGGGCACTGACCGAATCGTTTCGGATTTGATGACGGCCGCTGAGCCAGAGAGCGATTTTTTTTCTTGCACACCATAACCCGTCACCACTACTTCGGTCAGGGTTTTGGCATCAGGGGCCAGCGTAACCTCAATGTTGGACTGACTGCCGATGGTGACCTCTTGGGTCAGAAAACCAACAAAACTGAAGATCACGGTGGTGGCATTGGCCGGAACGGTCAAGCGGAACTTGCCATCTACATCGGTGGTGGTGCCGGCAGACCCGCCCTTTACCACAATGTTCACGCCGGGCAATGGGGATTTCTCACCCCCATCAATCACTGTGCCCGTAATCTGGCGATCCTGGGCTAGGGCTGAACCCACGCAAAACAGAAAGGCCATACTGAGGAGTAGGAATCTTTTCATAATCGGGAAATGGTTTTAAAGTAGTATAAAGAATTGAAAATCCACTAAACGTACTTCTGCATTCGTGCCTTACCTCACACCCACTGTTCACGAGGGCTTAACAAAAACGCAATAGGCTTGCACAAGCAAATTTAAATGCTTTTTCTTGGGAACCCAATTTTTTGCCTTTTTAGCCCCTTATCTTGCCCTGTTTTAACTTTGGGGCCTACAAAAAGGCAGCGAGGCTGGCCAAAACACGCAATTTGTGGGCAACAAGGTCAACGGGCCTCCAGATGAATCCCTAGGACCGCGGAACTGGTGATATGGGCAGCGCAACATTTTGTTTATGTAGCGTGCCTCCATAACATACAGGTTGGCCGCGCCCCCTTTACTTGCCCACCAGCACAAAATAGCCCCAATAAAAAGGTTCTGGACGTTGTTTGCGAAGTTTGGCCTGAGCGGCCCGGAATGCCCGGTGCTTGTCGTTTGCTTGGTTGCCACCTTTGAGCCACTCGGCGTAAAAGGTGGTCATCAACGCTTGGGGTTTCTTGGTCGGCCACCCGCCACAGGCTCATCATGATGTTTGCTGGCCTAGATCTAAAAAAATAACCCACCGAGATGAGCAAAAGCCACAGGCTCATCATGATGTTTGCTGGCCCCCGCCACCCGGAAGGCGCGTTGTAGGCCATATACGCCCTCGCCATCTTCTATTTTGCCCAAACCGGTTTGGCAAGCCGACAACACCACCAACTCGGTGTTGGTCAGTCGGAGGCCCTGGGCTTCATAGGCGGTCAGCACACCATCCTCGGTATCAGGCTTTTGGGTGGCCTGCTCAAACCCCGAAACCCCAGCCAACAACAGGCCCGAATAGAGTAGGGGATCATCCTGGCCGTTATGGCCTTGGCCGGGCGGGGGCAGTTAGTAGCCGTGGGTGGCAATGTGGAGCACTCGCGGGCTGTTTACATTTTTGACCACTTCTTCCAGTTCGGCGGCCCCCAAGTAACGCTCCACCGCAGGCCCGGGTGGCCGCGTCCTTTGGCTGGCGCGACAGCGAGGCGGCCATGACCAAACTGTTGAAATTGCTGAAATACATATCGAGCGATTGCCGGAACTACCCCTTTTCTTGTTCACTGAACGAGAGTGATTGGCGGCGAAACAGGATGATGGCCCGCTCCATCACTTCGGCAAACAGGGTTTCGGCTCGGGCAAAATCACCTTTGGTCTTGTACAAATAAGCCAAGTTGTTCAGGGGCCCAAGATAGCTGGGGTGCGACTGGCCCAGCCCTTTGGCCATTCCGTCGCGCACCGTGATCAGGGTGGATTCGGCCAGTTCCATTTTGCCCTGGTTCAAGTACATGGTGGCCAAGTTGTTGAGGCTCAGCACATAATCGGCAGAATTTTCGCCCCGAGCCTTGGCCTTGATCGGCAACAGGACTTGATAAAGCCTTTCGGCTTCCGCAAAGCGATCGGTTTTTTGGTACACCAAAGCCAGATTGCCCTGGGCAACAGCATAGTTGGGGTGGCTTTTGCCCAAGGTGCGCTCATAAATGGCCAAACTGGCTTGCAGCAGGGAGTCGGCCACCCCAAAATTGGTTTTGACCAGATGGACCGTGGTCAGGTAATTTGAGCGCCCGGGCATATTCGGCGTTTTCGCTGCCCGATCGCTTCTCGATCAATTGGCACAAGGCTTCGCCCACCCGCTGGGCTTCCCGGTAGCGCCCCAGCGTGCGGTACACCTCCACTTGGCGAAAAAGTGGATTGGTCAATAACAGATTGTCTTTCCCCACTTTTTTGGCCAATAGTTGGGCCGATTCGTGGAGCATCTGCTCGGCCTGGAAGTATTGGCCCAAATGGAAATAACTGTTGGCCGCAAAGTTTGGGGGTGGGGGTTCACTGCCCCAGAAAACGCACCCCAAATGGAAATAACTGTTGGCCGCAAAGCTGAGTTGCAGTGCGTAGTCGGGCCGTTCCTTGCCTTGGGGCAGTTTGGCCAAGAGGGCCAAGATTTGGTCACGGAGTTGTTTGGCCTCGGGGAACCGCCCTTGACTTTCTTGCATAAGGGCCAGCCCGGTCAAGGTTTGGGCATATTCGGGCTCATCTTTCCGCCCGGTGGCCGCCAATACGTCGAGACACTCGAGAAACAATGGCTCGGCCTCGGCCGGCCGGGCTTGCTGGCTGTAAAAGGCGGCCAGTCCACGCAGCGACGACGCCTATTGGGGCAATTTGTCCTTCTCATAAAGCAATTTGCGGAGGCGCAATGCTTCTTTGAAATTGGCCTCGGCTTCGGCAAAGCGGTTGGTGGTTTGGTACATCCCCCCAGGTTGAACAGTTGCAGGGCAAAACTGCTGTTGGTCTGGCCCACGGCTTTGCGGATGATCTGCAAATTTTTTTGGTAGGACTTCTCTGCGGCCGGGTAGTCTTTGAGGGCCATTTGGCAGAAGGCAATGTTGTTGAGCGAGGAGAAATAGTTTTCGTGCCGCTTGCCAAATTCGCGCTTGGCCCGGTCGGTGGCTTGTTTGGCTTAGCCAAGGACACTTTTGGCATCGCCATTGCGAAACGCGCTGGTGGTGAGTGAATCCAGCACTTTCCAGCTTTGCGTACGGGTGAATGGGGGCATCCCCCAGCCGATCAGGCAGCAGAAAACAAGCAGTTTTTTCATGGGTCGGGAATTGGGGGCGGCATTGGCACTGGGTTGGCCAAACAGTGGTTGACCAGTTCGAGAGCCTAAGTTAAGCTAATTTGCCGCCACGGTGGATCATTGGCGGGAGGCCCCAGAAAAAACTCCCCGGTTCTGGTCGAACCGGGGAGTTGTCGGAAAGTAGGCTGGCCCACCGTTACAAGATATACTGGCTCAAGTCGTGGTTTTTGACCAAGCCCGCCATTTTGGCTCTGACCATGTCGCGGTTGATGACCAAGTGCGAATTGGGGGGGATCAAATCGGGCACATCGTACAAAAATTCGTTCAGCAGGTGGCTCATCACGGTTTGGAGCCTTCGCGCCCCAATGTTTTCCACCTCGGCATTGATGTTAAAAGCCACCTCGGCAATTTCCTCAAGGGCATCGTCCTGAAAATTCAGGGCCACCCCCTCGGCCTCCATCAGCGCTTGGTACTGTTTGGTCAGGGCATTTTTGGGGGTTTTGAGGATCTGGTAAAAATCGGCTTGGGTGAGCGGGCTCAGCTCCACACGAATGGGGAACCGGCCCTGCAGTTCGGGGATGAGATCCGACGGTTTGGCCACATGGAACGCCCCCGCCGCAATGAACAAAATATGATCGGTATTGGCGATCCCATATTTGGTGTTGACCGCACTGCCCTCCACAATGGGCAGCAGGTCGCGCTGCACCCCCTCCCGGCTTACGTCGGGGCCGCCGCTGCCACCGCCCCGGGCCGAAGCAATTTTATCGATCTCATCAATGAAAATAATCCCCGCATTTTCGGCCTTGAACAGGGCGATTGATTTCACCTCGTCCATATCGATCAGTTTGGATGTTTCTTCATCGGTGAGCAGCCGGCGGGCCTCGGCAATGGTCACTTTGCGTTTTTTGGTTTTCTTGGGCATCATCGATCCGATCATTTCTTGGATGTTCATCATCGACACTTCGTCGATGCCCCCACCCACAATGCCCACGCCGGAGCCACCCGAGCCTTCGATGTTGATCTCGATTTTGCGGTCTTCCATTTCTCCGTTGCGGAGTTTTTCGCGGAAGCGCTCCCGGGTGCGCTCGTTGATTTCAATGTCACTATCGGTCACGTAAGGGCCTTCGGTGCCGCCCGGGTTGTTCTTGCGGTTGCGGATCGAGGGGATTAGGGCATCCAAGATGATGTCTTCCACCACGGCGGCCGCTTTTTGTTGCACTTCCTCTTTTTTCTGGGCTTTCACCATATTGACCGACTGCTCCACCAGATCGCGCACCATACTTTCCACATCGCGGCCCACATAGCCCACTTCGGTAAATTTGGAGGCCTCCACTTTGATAAAGGGCGCATCGGCAATTTTGGCCAACCGCCGGGCAATCTCGGTTTTGCCCACCCCGGTGGCCCCGATCATGAGGATGTTGTTGGGGATGATTTCCCGGCGCATGTCTTCCCGGGAGTTCATCCGCCGCCAACGGTTGCGGAGGGCAATGGCCACATTGCGCTTGGCATTGTGCTGGCCAATAATATATTTGTCCAGTTCCCCCACAATTTGCCTCGGGGTCAGGAACTTTGCGTCATCCAGCATAGTGGTTGAATTGCGGGTAAAAAAGGTGAATGGTTACTGGTTTTTGGTCGGCGCAACGGACGGGTCAAGGGTTGTATGATTGACGCGCTGCGCCCGCCGGCCAAAAAATGGTGCTAGTCTTTCCAGCCAATGCACAAAAATAAGTATCCGTCGGCAATATTAAAGGAAAGTTCCTATTTGGGTTGATCGCCGGGGCTTTGCACAGGCAATGATACCTAAATTGATTCGTTTTCGTATATCACCATGGGCAAATGGCCCAAACCGTAACCAGTTTAACCAGCTTGTAATGAAAAATCAATTGTTCTGCTTCGTCCTCTTTGGTACTTTCCTTTTGGGTTGCCAAAAAGCCGGCCCGGCCTACCCAGCCGAGGAGAAATTTGCGCTCCAGGCCCGCCAATCGTTCAGCTTGGCCGATGGTTCCCAGCTAACGGTCAACGAAATAGCCGAGAGCCGCTGCCCAACCAACGCCCGCTGTATCCGCATGGGCAATGTCACCGTGCGTTTTGGGCTGAGCAGCAGCGGCCAATCCCTCACGGGCGCGCTCTGCCTGGGCGAGTGTAAGGGCGACCAACCCATCCAGCCCATGCTCACCCGCGACTCGGTGGAAGTCAGTCTGGCCGGGCAACGCTACCGCCTCATTTTGGAGGATGTACTGCCCTATCCCGGCATCCCCGGCAATCCGGGCGTGGACACCAGCCCCCAATCGGCCAAATGGGTGGTGAAGAGATTGTAGGAATGGATCGTGCTCATCAAAGGGTTTTTGCGCCCTGCCCCGGCAAAATATGGATCCATGCCTTGTAGCTAATCCGCTTTTTGCTATTTTTGGGCGGGCAAAGCCCATTTCGATTAATTAGAGCAATCATCAACCGTTTTCGGAAATGAATATCCACGAATATCAAGGCAAAGAAATCCTCAAAAGCCATGGCGTGCGCGTCCAAGAAGGCATAGTCGTATCAACCCCGCAAGCCGCCGTAGAGGCAGCCCGCGAGCTGCAAGCCGAAACGGGCACCCAAGGTTGGGTGGTCAAAGCCCAGATCCACGCTGGCGGGCGCGGCAAGGGCCGCACCATCGAGACCAATCAGGAAGGCGTAAAGTTTTGTACCAATTTGGAGAAAGTGGAAACGGTGGCCAAAAACTTGCTCGGCAACACATTGGTGACCATCCAAACCGGTCCAATGGGCAAAAAAGTAAACAAGGTGTTGATTGCCCAAGATGTGTACTACGCCGGGGCCAATGAGCCCAAAGAATTTTACATTGCCATTTTGCTTGACCGGGCCAAAGCCTGCAATGTGATCATGGCCAGCACCGAAGGGGGAATGGACATTGAGGAAGTGGCCCACAGCCACCCCGAAAAAATCTACAAAGAGTGGATTGACCCCACCGTCGGCCTGCAATCTTTCCAAGCCCGGAAGGTGGCGTTCGCCCTTGGTCTGAGCGGTGAAGGATTCAAAGAAATGATTAAATTTTTGACCGCGCTCTACGGGGCCTACATTGCCTGCGATGCCAACCAGTTTGAAATCAACCCTTGCCTCAAAACTTCGGACAACAAGATTTTGGCCGTTGATGCCAAAGTAAATATCGATGACAATGCCCTGTTTCGCCATAAACACATAGCCGACCTGCGCGACACCACCGAGGAAGACCCCTTGGAAGTGGAAGCTTCGGCGGCTGGGCTGAACTACGTTAAGCTCGACGGCAACGTTGGCTGTATGGTGAATGGGGCCGGTTTGGCCATGGCCACGATGGACATCATCAAGCTTTCAGGCGGCGAGCCGGCCAACTTCCTCGATGTGGGCGGTGGGGCCAATGCCCAAACGGTGGAAGCCGGGTTCCGCATCATCCTCAAAGATCCAAACGTAAAGGCGATCTTGATCAACATTTTTGGGGGGATCGTGCGCTGCGATCGCGTGGCAATGGGCGTAGTGGAAGCTTACAAGAA
>JAYUVL010000366.1:0-13618 GCA_043754075.1 Cytophagales bacterium
AGGCTTTGCCTTTAGGCTCCTCCTGCTCCAGCCCCAGACCAACCCCGGAGCCGATTTGTTCTTTAGGTTCAATGCCAAAAAAGGATTGGTCAACGCCTATCGGGGACAATTGTACGCTGCCCAACGCGGTAAAGACGGCGGTGTGGTTGACTTTTCTGTCAACAGCGCTTCGCCTCAAAAGGACATCGTGTTCATCAATACCTTCATGCGCGAATACGTGCGCTACACCCTGGATCAAAAAACGCAAGAAGCCAGCAAGATCATTACTTTTATCAATGATCAGTTGGCCCAAGTGGCCGACTCGCTTTCCCAGGTGGAAAACCGGTTGCAAAATTTTAAATCGGGCAATATGGTGACCGAATCGCCGGAATCTAGTGGCAAGGTCATTGGACAGCTCATTGAGCTACAAACTGGCCGGAACCAGTTGCTGCTCAACGGCCAATACTTGAGCTATCTGAGCACTTACCTGAACAAATATCAAGATTACGAAAACATGATGACCCCGGTAGCTTATGGCACTGGGGAAATGGGCCCCCTGAACGAACTGATCACCCAGCTCATCCAAGCCCAGATCGAAAAAAATGCCATCGGCCAGAAGGGCAAGAGCAAAAACCCCGCCCTCCTCGAGCTTGGGCTAAAAATTGAGGGGCTGCGCAAGAACATCGCCGAAATCGTCAAAAACCTCGCGGCTAATCTGCAACTTTCGCTCAATAATGTCGACCAACAAATTACCCGGGTTGAGCGGGAAATTCGCAGTATTCCGGGCAAGGAGAAAGAGATGATCAACATCAAACGGCGCTACAACCTCAACGAAAACATCTACCTCTTGCTGCTCGGCAAAGAATTGGAGGCCCAAATCGCTCGGGCGGCGGCCAGCGAAGACAGTCAGATCCTCGAGAAAGCCTATCAAGGAGCCATGATCAAACCCAAAGTGCTCAACAATTATTTGATTGCATTTATGATCGGGATTTTGCTGCCGTTGTCTGGCCTTATCTTCTTTGACTTGGTGCGCAACACCGTGCGCAACCGCGAGGAACTGGAACAGCTTTCGGCCATTCCCCTCTATGGCACGGTCATCCATTACGGCAAAAAGCGAGGCGACATCCGGCACATTGCCGAAAAGCCCAAATCGCAACTGGCTGAAGCCTTTCGCTCCATCCGGGCCAATTTGAGTTTTGTGGCCAACCACGCCGATAGCAATGTCTTTCTGGTCACTTCCAACATGAGTGGCGAGGGCAAGTCTTTCTGCTCGGCCGGCTTGTCCATTGTGTTGGCTTCTACCCAGAAAAAAACTGTACTCATCATGACCGACCTGCGCAAGCCCCGGCTTTATCTGATCGATGAAGGGTATCGCAAAGAAGTGGTTGGCCTGAGCAATTATTTGAGCGGATCGGCCATGATGGAGGATCTTATCCTGCCCTCTGGAATCACCAATCTGGATTTTATTGCGGCCGGCCCCATCCCGCCCAACCCCACCGAGCTGCTCATGCGCCCATTGATGGATGAACTGATCAGCAAACTGAGGCAACAATATGCCTACATTGTGATCGACACCGCCCCGGTTGGTCTGGTGAGTGATGCTTTCACGCTCATGAAACAGGTTGATGCCAGCCTGTTTGTGGCCCGGCAAGGTTACACACCCAGGCCCCACATCCAGTTTGTGAACCAATTGTATCGGGAGGGAAAAATCAAGAATGTTGGTTTTGTGCTCAATGATGTACCAAAAAACAAAGGCTACGGCTATGGCACGTACCAATACGGCTACGGGAGCAACGGTTACTATGATGATGATGAGCATCAAAGTGGCTGGCAGCGCCTCTTGGCATACTTCAAAGTGGGAAAGTCCTAAGTTTTATCCGCTCCACTGCTAGGCGAACCGCTGCCCAACGAACAAGCCCCAAACCCGGCTCCAGTGCAGCTTGCCCTGCAAAAATAATTGGACAGATTGCTCCATCTCGTGGCTGCCTGCTTTTTCAAAGGGCATTTTGTCCTCCAGCAAAGCTTGCCGAAGCCACAGTTGGAAGGGGAAAGTAAAGCCTTGCTTCTGCCTGAACACGACCTCGTGGGGCAGATAATCTTCAAAAGTTTTGGACAGCAGATATTTGGGCGAAGCGGGGTTGAAACGGCTGGCGGCCGGCACTTGGGCCACCCACTGTAGCACCTCCCGATCCAAAAACGGCATCCGCACCTCTAGGCTGTGCCACATGCTCATGTAATCGGCATCTTTGAGCAGTTGATTCTGGAGATAAAACCCGCTTTCAAGTTCGGCTATGTAGGCCTTGTCGTAGGCTTTGGGGGGAGGATAGTGTGCGCCGAGCCCGGTCAAGGTGTCCCACACACTGGCTTCACTGCACCCAATCAAGTTGGCAACCACTCGGGGTGGGAAAAGCCCCCGCAAAAACAAATAGTCGCCCACGGAGCCGGGCAGGGCCAAAAAACCGAGCCGTGCAAATTTGTTATGGCTAGCCAACCCCAAGGTTTTCAACAGGGCCTGAGGCGACCAGCGCAGGGGGGCCAGCAAGCCAACCCGATTAAAAGAGGGATACCCCCCAAACCATTCATCGGCCCCGGCCCCCGAAAGTACGGCCTTCAACCCGCTTTCCCGGGCGGCCTTGGCAATAAAATATGAATTGACCCCATCCAAGGAAGGCTGATCCAATGCGTTCATTATATCGGCAATGGCATCAATGAAATGCTCATAGCCGATCCGAACATCTTGATGCGCTGCTTTGGCTTGCGCCGGGAGCTTGGCCAATACCATTTGCTGGTATTTTTCTTCCGAGAAGGTAGCTTCGGCAAAAGTGACCGACAGGGTGCGCAGGTCGGCCTTGGTTTGGGCCGCGATCAAGGTCAGCAAACTCGAGTCAATGCCTCCGCTGAGAAAAACGCCCAGGGGGGCATCGGCCAACAAGTGACGCTGCACGGCCGCTTGGATTTTTTCCCGGGCCTGCGCCAGCACTTCTTTTGGCGCGGTGGCTACCGGATCCATTGGCAAGGCCGCAAACGGGTGGACTTGTTGGGCCAGCGTAGGCACATCGATCTCCATCCAATGGCCCTGCGGCAAACTAAACACGCCCTGTAAAGTAGTGTAGGGGAATGGGACAAAACCAAAGGAGAAGAACAGTGCTTTCCACTGGGCAAAATTTGGCCAATCGGGGCGCAAGGCCCGGAAAGCCCTCACTTCGGAGGCAAAAATCAGTTCCCCACGGTCAAAACTATAATAAAGGGGTTTCATGCCGGCGTGATCGCGGGCCAAGAAAAGTTTTTTTGCCCGCTGATCAAACAGGCCCAGGGCAAACATACCGTTTAACCGGCCGAAAGCACTGGGACCCCACGCCCGAAATGCTTGCAGGATCACTTCGGTGTCGGATTGCGATTTAAAATGATAGCCTTGGGAACGGAGCTCCTGCCTAATTTCTAGGTAATTGTAGATTTCACCATTAAACACCAAGACCAGATTGCCATCTTCGGAGCACATAGGCTGGTGCCCGCCCTCGGACAGATCGATGATGGACAATCGCCGGTGGCCGAGGAACACCCCGGTTGCCTGGTCCTGAAATATCCCTTGGCCATCTGGCCCACCATGCGCTTGCGCGTCGGTCAATTTTGTGATGTTGGATGAAGCTGCTTGGCTAAGGCTAATCATCCCAGAGATTCTACACATAGTGCCCCAAATCTAACCAAGTTTGGGCCAATCCAACCAACTTTACAAAAAAACACCCTTGATTCGAACCCTAGGGCAACAGGCTCAATACTTTTATCTTGGCATAGAGATAATCGCCCTGGATTTCCTTTTTCCGATAGGCAAAGTCTGCATCTTGCCTGATTTTTTCCAGCAATTGGGCGGCCATTTTGGCTTGGCCAGCCCCCAGATGGGCGAAAACCAAGTAGTAGTTGCTCTCATCTTGCAGCGATGAGGCATGCTCCCGGCCAGTAGCAGCCGCTAGGGAAAGGGCAGTGACTGCGCGATCGGCCTGTCCCAATTGTAGATAGGCACAGCCTGCCAGCAAATGTTCTTCGGCTGAAAGTGTACCCCCCCGTTCATAGGCAGCAGTGGTGCCCCCCAAATTTCCCACTCCATATTGTGTTTTGATGGGCGATCCCATCTGGGCTGGTGGCTGCGGTTGGGCGGACTGGGTGCCCATTTCGGTACCAGCCAATTGCACGGGCGGGAAACCGCCCAAGTGAGCGTTGATGATCGCATTGGGGGCAACTCCAAGGTTGAACACCACCAACAGCAGTAGCCCAAGAACGAGCGCATAAGCACCCGGCATGGCCACAGTTTGCCATTGATCACCAATCAGCCTTCTGCCCGCCTGCAAAACCTGCAACCGGATGGTATGCCACCAAACGGAAAGGCCCAAAATGGCACTGTATTTTCTGAATGATCGGTTGAAAGGTTCGGTCGGGGAAAGCTCCATCACGTTTTGGCCTGTCGCTACTTGGTTCAACAAGTAAGATTCCAATCCCGCCAACGCATCACTATCAGCAGCGTTTCCTTCAATCAAGGCGGTTTGGGCCATAAGTTCGGGAGTTTGCAGGCGCGTTGTTTCTTCAACGTTGCCCCGGTCTTCCCCCTCCAATTGGCGGAGGCGGGCTTTTACCTTGGCAATTTCCAGTAGTTGGTCAAATGGGAGACTTTTCATCGTGCGGTTTGGGTATATCTTTCCCGATAAAGACCGCATTCGCCCCCTTTATGACATGCAATGCAAAAATTTATGAAACAAGCAACCTAACAAAAGATAGGTCGTTGGCGAAAATCACCTACCTTTCCCACACCTATCACTATTCCAACCAAGCATTCGCATGAACAATGGCAAACTAACGACCCAAGAGCATGAGTATATAGCCACTTACTTGGCTTCAAACAAGGCTGAAATATTGGCCGCTTTGCAGGACTTGACCCCGGGCCAATGGGGATTTAGACCGCACGAACAAGCTTGGACCCTGGCCGAGATTGCCGAGCATTTGGCCTTGGCCGAGCGGGGCTTGCTCCGGGCGGTCCAAAAAGTGATGGCAATGCCAGCCGATCCAGCCCGCAGGGCAGAGATACAAGTAACTTATGAGGACATTGTGCGCCGGACCACCGATCGGACAAGCGTGGTGGAGGCGCCCGAACGGGTAGTGCCCACTGGCAAGTTCCCTGATGGCATGGCTGCGCTCTTGGACTTTACCCAACAGCGGGAAACCGCCCTGACTTTGCTGGAACAATCCATAGATCTGCCACTCCATGATCATTTCGGCAGCCACCCCACCCTGGGCACGCTTGATAGCAGTCAGTTGCTGGTATTCATGGCCGCCCACTGCCAGCGCCACTTGGGCCAAATCGCTGAGATCAAGGCCAGCCCACTGTTCCCAAGCTGATCCACGCGCTCTTGGGCCAGTTGCCAACCAACCCACGGCCAAGCAAGGGCTGCATGGGTTGCTTCTGCATGGCCACACTTCCCGCTCATCCCTCTTTTCAACCCCAAAAAGAGGGGAATCAGGTTTTGAGGCAAACCACATGGATTTTCTGCCACCCAAAAGGCGAATCATCGTACACCAAGAAAATCAACCTTTTTTTGCCCAAATTTTTTGGTTTTGGTTTAAATCAATAAATTTATCTCGTCGATCCCGATCCCATTTCACTAACTTTTAACTTCACTACTTCTAATTGTTATGACCGACCAAGAAAAAAAGGAAGTACTGGCTCGCCTTACTGCCCGTGATGCGGCCACCTTATCAGCTATGGGCATTTCGGCCTCTGCCGATGCAGACAAGATCAAGGCCATGAGCCGCCTCATTGGCGAGCTCAATATCCCAATCTTGGCAGTGGGCAAGGTGTACAATTCACTCATTACCCATTTGCAGGGTGCCGATCTGACCATCAATTTTGTTGCCTATAAATTTTTCAACTCTGCTCCCCAGGGCCAAGGCTACGTGAGCCAGTTTGAAGGGGGCAACCAATGGGGCGGTGGCTCGTACATCACCACCCGCGACGAAGTGGAGGAGGGCATGTTTGATTACAGCAAAAACAAGCCAGTGGTCACCCCTTCTCACACCAAAATCATCACCCCGTCCATCCCAGTGCAGGTACTCCAGCGGGTAACGGGCTTGGGCAAATATGCCAGCCCCAACTTTGAGCCTTCGGTCCGGCCCAAGTATGCCGCCCTCAACTACGCCACGCTCCGCTACGGTTCGGCTGGCCAATGGGGCAAATCCTACATTGTGCTCAAGGAATATGTCAAGCACAATTGCAGTTTTATCCACACCGATTCCTTTGACGAGTGGAAGGATCGAGCCACTATCGGTGGACAAGTGGCCAGTTTCTTGGACATGCACCGCCTGATCGTCAACATGAAGCCCAATATGTTGACTTCGCTCTATGAGGTGGCCATCAACAACAAAACGTATGGCACCGATGTGAAAGTCCCTGGCATGGGCGATACCCAGTACATCGAGGCGCACATGCACGGAGAAATCCGGTTTGACCGCGATGTGGCCAAGCTCGTGATCAACAGCACCGAGGTGCAGGAGTCGCTCATCAAGACCCAGACTTTGGTCAATAATGGCAAACCATTCAAAGAGCGCACCCCCGAGAAAATTCAAAAAATATTTCGGCAATTTGCCAATAAATACGGAATAACGCTGGTGGAGCAAAATTGAGCCTGCGCCTTATGGGTGCTAGTTTTGTTGACAAGCTGATTTTTTTGTGCATAGAATCAGCTTGTCAATAAATACAGTTTTTGAACAACACACATATCAACTTTTTCATTGAATTTTTTGATGAGTGACTGGAATTGCCTTGTTTTTTGCGCTGAGCATAGATAAATTCAGGTTTTGGCCAGATTTACTTTGTCGTTCGGTTGTAAGCCCCTAGCGAGTGGACCGCGCGTTTGCCCTCGGAGCCGCATGGGATTTTGGCCCGAAATTGAAAGCAATGGCTATTTTTTGTAACTTGCCCTACCAAACCACTTTCAGATATGAAACAATTGTACTGTTTAATGGCATTGCTTTGGCTGGGCTTGATCCCAATGCTGGCGCAAGCCCAGGGCCGGGTAGTCACGGGCCAAGTGACCTCCGCCGAAGACAAAGAGCCCATGCCCGGCGTGAATGTGACCGTGAAAGGGCGCGGTGGAATCGGGACCATCACCGATTTTGAGGGCAAGTTCAAATTGAGCCTGCCAGCCGATGCCACCACCCTCGTATTCAGTTTTGTGGGGATGAAGACCCGCGAAATAGAGATCGGAAGCCAATCTGACTTGGCCGTGGCCTTGACCACCGACACCCGTCAATTGAAAGAAGTGGTCGTGACTGGGTTTGGCATTGAGCGCAGCAAACAGGAAGTGAACTACGCCGTGCAGGAAGTGAAGGGCGAGGAACTGTCCGAAACGCTGCGCCCCAACGTGGTGAACACGCTCCAAGGCCGGATTGCCGGAGTCAATGTGGGCCTCACCGGCGGTACGCCCGGGGCTTCATCCCAGATAGTGATCCGGGGTGGTTCTTCCATCGGCTCCAACAACCAGCCACTCTTCGTGGTGGACGGAGTACCCGTGGACAACAGCACCCTGAACGAGGGCTTTTTGGTCGGGGATGCCCCCAACCGCAATGCCGACTATACCAACCGGATCGCCGATTTGAACCCGAACGACATTGAAAGTGTGACGGTGCTCAAAGGCCCCGCCGCCTCCGCCCTGTACGGGATTGATGCCGCCGCTGGAGCCATCGTGATCACCACCAAAAAGGGCAAAAAGGGCCCAATCAAGGTTGATTACTCGGCCAATGTGCAGTTTGAGCGCATCAATCGCTTTCCCCAGCAGCAGACCCAATACGGGTTGAGCACGGCAGTATTGGGCACGCTGACCTCCAACACCACGACCGAGCGCGCCCAAAACGTGACCATCGGGAGCTGGGGGCCAGCCATCCCGGAGGGCACGCCCATTTACGATAACCTGCGGAGCATCTTCAAATGGGGATCTACCCAAAACCACGCCCTCAACGTGAGCGGGGGCAACAAATGGGTGGCTTTTACCGCTTCGGCCAGTGTACTGCGCCAAAACGGATCCATCCCCATGACCAACAACCGCCGCAACACCCTCCGGTTTAGCCCCATGTTTACCATCACCCCCAAATTGAAAGTGGGGCTATCGACCAGCTACACCAACAATGGAGTGAAACGCCCACCCGTGACCAAGGGCGCTGGCAGTTCCTACGACATTGGGTTGCGCTGGCCCATCACCCGCAACATCTTGGATTGGCAGCGGGACGACGGCATTTTGTTGCCCATCACTGACGTGAACAACGACGGGTTGGGCGATGATTCGTTCGATAACCCGTTCTTCAACTTGGAGCGCAACACCACTACTGATGTGACCAACCGTCTCATCTCCAGTGCCAATGTAAACTACGATCCCGTGCCGTGGCTCAACTTGGCCGTGCGCGCCCAATATGACATGGGCAACACCTTTGGCCAAACCATTTACGATCCCCAATCATTTGCCCGGTTTCCCAACCGCAACATCGCCCGCTTGGTGGGGGGCAACATGAGCGAATACGACCAGCAGAACCGCCTGTTCAGTGCCTTTTTGTTGGCTACTTTCAAGAAGAAATACAAGGACTTGGACGCCAGTTTGACCGTGGGTGCCAACCCTGAAATGCGGACTTTCCGCGCCACTTCCCGGTATGGGGAAGGATTCCGCAACCGGGATTCGGCCAACTTCAACTTTATCCCCGCTGCCCGCACCGAAGAGATCACCCGGGGCACCCGCCGCAACTTGTTCGGCGTGTTTGGGGAGTTGAAACTCAATTACAAGGACATGATCTACCTGAGTGTGACGGGCCGCAACGACTGGTCCAGCACCTTGCCCGTGGCCAACCGAAGCTTTTTCTACCCGTCGGTGTCGCTGGGCTTTGTGGTGTCCGAAGCCCTCAAATTGGACAATTCGGGCGTGCTGAGCTATGTCAAGTTGCGGGGGGCGTTTGCCCAAGTGGGCAAGGATGCGCCCCCCCACCAGATCTTGCCAGCCCTCCAGCCCTTCACCCGCACGGGTGGCGGCAGTGCGGTGGGTTTCTTTGGTCCTAACGACAACATCCGGCCCGAAACCACAGTGTCCTATGAAACTGGGATGGATATCCGGTTCTTCAACAACCGATTGGGCATCGACGCCACCTATTATTACGTCCAGAGCCGGGATCAAATCTCAACGCCCCGCTTGAGCTACGCCAGTGGCTATATTTTACAACTGGTCAATGCCGGGGTAGTGCAAAACCAAGGCTTGGAAGTGTTGCTGACTGCCGCCCCAGTGCGCACCACCAACTTCAACTGGGACATGACCTTTAACTTCGGCCTCAACCGCAACAAGGTGGTTTCCTTGCCCGGCGATTTCACCGAGTTCTACCTTTCCGATACTTGGCTGGCTGGGGGTGCACGCGCCGGCTACGTCCCGGGCCGGCCCATGAGCACCATCACCGGCAACTCCTTTGCCCGGAATGCCAATGGCCAATTGCTCATCACCCGGACGGGCACCCAGGCTGGCTACCCGATCCGCAATACGACTTACACCGAGATCGGCGACCGCCAACAATTGTTCAATTTGGGCATTACCAATACGGTGCGCTACAAGAACTTCCGCCTGTCGTTCCTGTGGGACATCCGGCGCGGGGGTGATGTGTTCAATGCCACCGAGTGGGCCTTGGTCAACAGTGGGATGAGCAACCGCACCTTGGATCGCGGCCAAACGGTGACCATTCCCGGCGTGTTTGCCGATGGCACACCGAACAACATTCCCATTGTGCTCGGGCCAACGTATTACAGTTCATGGCTCAACCCACTCTTTACCGCCGTTGCGCCTCCCGGCCTGATCGAGGAAGGATTCATCGAGCGGGACATCAACGTGGCCCGTCTGCGCGACATCACGTTCAGCTATTCATTCCCCAAAACGATGTTCGGCAACAGCAAGTACATCAAGGGCCTGGACCTGAACCTGACCGGCAACAACCTGCTCATGTTCACCAACTACACCGGGGCCGACCCCGATGTGAGCGGGTTGAACGCTTCGGCCCGGGGCAGTGGCGGGGCTGGGTTTGACTACTTCTCGGTGCCCGCGCCCATTGCCGTGGCCCTGGGGATCAAGGCGCGGTTCTAGGCCCGCCTGCATTTGGCCACCAAGTTGAAAAGCGATTCAATCACCCCCTTTCCATCCATGACTGGAGAAAGGAAAAAATCATAAAACCATGAAAAACAAAGTATTGATCCTTGTCTGCCTGCTTTGTCTGCCCGCGATGTCGTGCGACAAGTACTTGGACATCAATGTCGATCCGTTCTTGCCCCAAGAGGCCCCGCCGGATCAGTTTTTGCCCCAGATCATCTATTCACTGGGCGAAGGCCCCATGTTTGATGTGCGCTTCACGGGCCGCTATGTGCAGCATTGGCAGTTTACCACCGTCAATGAAAATTACGACCGCCACGGCAAACGCGGACTGGGCGGAGGTTTGGCCGGCAGCCAAACCCACCGCAACCACTATTGGGCCATTGGAGCCAACCTGATCCAGATGGAACAGCAGGCGGCCAAGCTGGGCTTTAACCGCTATGCGGGCATTGCGGCGGCCATCCGCGCCCTGAGCTGGCAGCAGGCCACCGATCTGTTTGGCGAAATGCCCTACGACCAAGCTTGGGACAACACCCGGACCAAGTACGAGTACAACACCCAGAAGTACATTTACGAAAAAGTGGATCTGCTCTGCGACGAGGCCATTGCCAAACTGGCCAATGACCAGGGAACCCTAGATCCCCTTTTGGCCCAGAAAGAGAGCATCTATGGCGGCGATCCCCAAAAATGGACGCGCTTGATGTTTGCCGTCAAGGCCCGGTTGGCCAGCCACTTGGTGAACAAGCGGAGCTACAATCCCGCCAGAGTGATCGAGTGGGTGGACAAGGCCTTGCAAAACAATACCGATGATGTGGTGCTCCGCTTTACCACCACCTTGGGGGTGCGCTCCGACTTTTACAGTTTCATGGGGCCGCTGCGGGCCAACTTTGGCTCCATCCGCCAAAGCCGCACCATTGTCAACATGATGAACGGCACCTTTGCCAACGGAGTGGCTGATCCACGCCTGTTGCTCATGTTCAACCCCGCCCCCAGCGACGGGCAAGTGCGCGGGCTGGTGCCCAGTGGTGGGATCCCCACCGGGCAAGCTTTGAACATTCCGCTTATGTACAACAAGTATTTTTTCCGTGATACGGAGCCCTATCCCTTGGTCACTTACTCGGAAATGCAGTTTATCAAGGCCGAAGCGGCCCTGCGGCAGGGCAATCAAGCCTTGGCCTTTACGGCTTTTGTGGCGGGCATCCGCGCCCACATGGAGCGGGTGGGGGTTGCCCCGGCGGCCATTGACGGCTTTTTGAGCACCGGGGTGCCCAACAACGCCGCCGCCCTGGAACTGCGCCACATCACGACCCAGAAGTACATTGCCCTCTACGGCCAGTTGGAAATTTGGAGCGATTTGCGCAAGCACAATTACAGTACCACCCTGTTCCCGGGCTATACCGTCCCGACCAACTTGATCCCCGAGAATGGCGGCAAGCTGGCCCAGCGGATGCTGCCCCCTTCGTTCAGCGAGGAAGACTGGAACAGTGCGGCGTTCCGGGCCAACGGTGGCTATGACCCCGACTACCACACCAAGCCCATGTGGTTCAGCACGACGGAGGACTAGGCCAATTAAAAGTGCCTACCTGTTCAAAAAGGCCCCCGGCGCAAAACTGGGGGCCTTTTTTGGTGCGGCTTACTTCCCTCCTTGGGCTTATGCCTCCTCGTGCGCCAGTGGGCGCTCGGCCAGCGCGTTGGCCTCGCCCCAAAGCTTCATCTGGTGGATGATGGGCAGCAGCGACCGGCCCTTGGGCGTAAGGAAGTACTCCACCTTGGGGGGAATGACCGGGTGGATCACCCGATCCACCAGCCCGTCGCGCTCCAGCTCGCGCAGTTGGGTGGTGAGCATTTGTTTGCTGATGTCGCGCAGCACCATTTCGAGCTTGCTGAACCGGTTGATGTCCTGCGACACTAGATAGATGACCATCGTTTTCCACTTGCCCCCGATCAGATCTAGGGTGGCCTTCACTGGGCAATTTTCAAGGCTAAAACAGAAATCTTTACTCATAACTTTTTGATTTTCAATAATAGTCTGAAAAAAATGACTATATCAGTTTTATATAACTACTAATCAAAATTAGAGCAAAAGTTTTACTTTGTCGCATCATCCAAACAAAAAAATATGCGCAAATACGTGATTACGGGCTCACTGGGGCACATCAGCCAGCCCATTGTCAAAGCCTTGGTAGCTGCTGGGCACCAAGTAGCGGTGGTGACTTCTTCAGCCGACAAAACTGCCGCCATCCAAGCCTTGGGCGCCACGGCCTTGGTCGGCTCGGTGTATGATGCGGCCTTTGTCCGGTCGGCCTTGGCAGGGGCCGATGCGGTCTATACCATGATCCCGCCCAACTGGACAGCCACCGACTGGCTGGCGGCCCAGGCCGAAGTGGCCGAAAACTATGTGGCCGCCATCCGGGCGGCGGGCATTCGCTACGTGGTCAACCTGAGCAGCATTGGGGCCCATCTAGGTCAGGGCGCTGGCCCGGTCGATGGCGTGGCCCATTTGGAGCAGTTGCTCAATGCGCTGCCGGGGGTAAACGTAGCCCATCTGCGCCCGTCGTTTTTCTACTACAATCTGTTCAGCCAAATCCCGCTGTTGAAGCATCAGGGCATTTTGGGCAACAACTTCGGCGGTGGCAACGAGAAAATAGCCTTGGTTCACACCGATGACATTGCCGCGCTGGCCATCGAGAAGTTGCTAGCCCTGGACTTTGGCCCCAATCAGGTCACCTACGTGAGCAGCGACGAACGCACCGGGGCCGAGATCGCTCAGGTGCTGGGCCAAGCCGTGGGCAAGCCGGCCGCGTGGGTCGAGTTTACCGACGAACAGGCCTATGGCGGAATGGTGCAAGCCGGGCTATCGCCGATGCACGCCCAGGGCTATACCGAGCTGGGCCGCGCCCTGCGCACTGGGGCCATGCAGGCTGACTATTGGCAGCACGTGCCGGTGCGGGGCCGGGTCAAACTGGAGCAGTTTGCCCTCGAGTTCAAGGCAGGGTACGGAGTTTAAAAAATAATGGTTCGCGCCCCTGCTCGCTCCCGACCAAAGTTGGGAGCGCGGGTTCGATCCCCGAAGGTGCCAAAGCCCGCCCGGGCGGGACACCAGTCACCCCCAAAAAGCGCAGGAAATTTGCTGGCTTCCCAAAAAATCCTAAGTTTGTATTGAGATAGCCCAAAACGAGGGGCTGCCCAAGTTATGGGCACTGCACCGCAACTTGGGCAGCAACCCACCCACCCCCAAAACTTCATTTGTCTCTCCTTTTGCGTCAGATAAACGAAGGTTTGGGGCATTAGGCGCAAGGGTTGCGTTTATTGGGTGTTATGGGTAATGGTAGGACGACACCTGCGAAATGTATTCAACATTCAGGAAAATGATTAAGTAGAACAGAAAATACCATTGTAATTTTGCAGTCATTAATAATTATTTTAAAAAAGAATATTATGACTGAAAAAAAAATTTGGAAAAAGGGACTATCAATTTTATTGATTTTCCA
>JAYUVL010000367.1:0-2425 GCA_043754075.1 Cytophagales bacterium
TGGTTTAAAAAATTTTGGTTTTACAAATTATTCAAAATCAAGGGAATCAATCCTATAAATTGTTCAAATCACTTTAATCCTAGTATAAATCAGTTTTTCTACTTTTTATTATTCATTTTAATTACGCTACAATGAAAAAAATTTATTATTATCCGTTTATTGCCGTAGTGTGCTTGCTGGCCAGTTGTAGCACCCCAACCGCCCAAAACAATGAGGCTGCCGCCGAGAATCCAATGGCTGGCACCGAAGTGGCCATTACCAACCCCCAGTATGCCCTTGCACCGCTAGAGTACGGTGAGTTGGCAGAGCAATCGCTCAAGACCCTGGCCACACTTGACTTCACCGCCTGGGGAGCCACCCTGTCCGACGATGCGGAGTTCCACTTCCCGGATGGCGACCAGAACACCCGCACCAAACTGGTGGGCAAAGCGGCCATAGTGGCTTGGTGGCAGGAGAATAAAAGTGACACCGGCCTAGAGTCCATGACGCTGAGCGAGTTCAACACCATTCCGCTAGAGCTTACCAGCGATGGTAAGGCCGGGGCAGGCCGGGGCATCTACGCGCTCACCTACTTCACCAACGCATTGGTGTATAAACAGGGGGCCACCAGCGTACGCATGAACATGTCCTTGAGTTTCAACGCCGACAAAAAAATAAACAAGATCACGGCCTACTTTGACCGCACCCCGATTGTCAAAGCCGCTGGCAAAAACCAATTGGAAAAAAGCCAAGCGAAGTAAAGGAGTAAAGCAATAAGTAAGTAAAATCGTTAAGTTCCATTTTTCACTAAACTAAAAAAATCATTCTTTTAATTAATCTCTCCCCAAATGAAAAATCCAATCAAGTACACATGGCTATGGGTCGCCTGCTTGGTGGCCACCGGGCTCAGCCCCGCCCAAGCCCAAACCCAGCAAAAAGAGGTAGCCGACTTCGCGGCCGCTTTCCAAGCTGCTTACAACAAAGCCGATGCCGCCGGCCTCACCAAAATGTTTGCCGAAAAAGTAGAGGTGACCAATCCTGATGGCAGCACCGTTACGCGCACCAATGGGCAGATGGGCGAAAGCTACGCCAAGACTTTTGCTGCTTTTGACCTCAAGAGCGAGATTCAGGTCGGGGACATCACGGCGTTGCCCGATGGCAAGACGCGCGTGAGCGGAACCTACGCCACTGCGGGGACCAACAAGACAACGGGCGAAAAAATGACCCAAAAGGGCACTTACAATCATGTGGCCGTCAAGGAAAACGGGCAGTGGCGAATCTGCCACCTGAAGATCGTGCCCGCTCAATAGCGGCAACAGCCCCAACCGATGCCTTCCTAGTCGGGGGCATCGGTCGCCAAGGGCCTGCCGGGCTAGGGATGGTGCAGCCTCCTTGGGGCGCCCCCCAAAATGTCAGGGTGCTGGCCCAAAACACTGAAGTACTGACCATTTCGCTAAACAAAAAACGAATCACCAGTGAAAAAAAACAGTTTTTTCTCGACAATGGCAATCATCATTGCTTTGTGCGCTACCACCCCACTTTGCCAAGCCCAAACGCCTACCGCTCCGTATGATGAGGTCAGTTTTGTAAAAGTTGCGCCAGGCATGAACGAGAGTTACTTGGCGGTCAACAAGGTTGCCAAAAAACCGAACCCCGGACGCAAAGCCTCCAAGGCAGTCAGCACTTGGCAATTGTACAAAAGGGTATATCCCATGCATGGCAGTTTGGCTTTTGACTATACCACCTTTACCGTGTTTTCGTGCAGCAAAGAAATGCAAGCCCGCAAAGGCCAAGCCGCCCCGGATGCACCTGTAAAAGACCTGATCGCCAAAGAAATAAGTGCCTCCATCGGGTCTTTGCCCACCATGAAAACCGCTGCCGATCAGGACCTCTACACGTTTAGGCTGGGAGCGGGTGGAAGTGCCAAAGCTGGCGATTATGCCCTCCTCACCCGGGTAAAAGCAACCGCCGGCAACCTTGAGGCTTACGAGAAAATGCTGGAAACCGTAAAACCTGCGGTAGAAGAGGCGATCAAGACCGGCAAACTAAAAAGTTGGAACGTCTGGAAATGCACCCAGGCCACCAATGCCGATGGGGCCAACGACTATACCATCGGCTTCACTTTCAGCAGTATGAACGAGGCCTTGGCCTATGCCAACAGCAAAGTAAATATCGCGGCCGAGTTTAAAAAAGTGTATCCAGCCGAGGACTATGCTGCCTTCCGGGCCAAGCAAACTAGCCTGCGGGAAGTGGTTTCGCAGGAACTATGGGAGTTGGTGGAGGTAACCGATTAATCAATCCCAAGTGCAGGCCTGGGTCTGGACGTCCGCCTATGTGAAGCCTGCATACAAAGATACGGGAAAGCCGAAAACCCAGTAACGTAGGCAATAAAAAATAAATACAAAAAAATGACAACAACAACTCCACAAAAATTTTACGGTCTCGA
>JAYUVL010000368.1:0-8004 GCA_043754075.1 Cytophagales bacterium
CAAAACGGAAAACAAAAAGGCTAACAGTAGAGCTGTTCGCACCATAAACATCGTAAAGTTAAGTGTTCCTAATCTTAAAATTGGTTAGTTTGACGGGGCCACCAAAGGTACTCCCTCTTTTTCCAATTCTACCTACAACGGTTTCATCGGAGCGGTAGTCACGACTTCAAAACTAAGTAAGTTTTGAAGTTATTTGTTGTTTTTTAACATAAAATTTGAATTTTCAAGGGAATTTTTTGTGCATTGTGTGGAAAATGGGCGGGTATAACCAATAATTGGGCTGCCAAGGGCCAATACCTATCCCTTGGCAGCCAGGCCCTAGTGAATGCCTTTGACCACTAAAAAGCGCTCGGCATCCAAGGCCGCCATGCAGCCCGTACCTGCCGCAGTGACGGCTTGCCGGTATACGCTGTCTTGGGCGTCGCCGGCGGCAAATACCCCTTCGGCATTGGTGCGGGTGGAACCCGGGATGGTTTTGAGGTAGCCAACGGCATCCATGTCCAATTGGCCCTTGAAAATATCAGTATTGGGTTTATGGCCGATCGCGACAAAAAAGCCTTTGATCGGGATAGTGCGCACTTGGCCAGTTTGGCGGTTGACCACCCGCATGGCTTCCACTTCTTTCTCGCCCAAGATTTCCTCGGTTTCGGTGTGCCACAGAATCTCGACATTGGGCAGGCTCTGGACCCGTTGTTGCATGATCTTGGAGGCCCGCATCTCGCCCCGGCGCACAATCAGGTACACTTTGGTGCACAATTTGGAAAGGTAGCTCGCTTCTTCGGCGGCGGTGTCACCGCCTCCGACCACGGCCACGTCCATGCCCCGGTAAAAGAAGCCATCGCACACCGCACACGCGGAGACCCCGCCGTTGTTGAGGCGCTGCTCTGACTCCAAGCCGAGCCACTTGGCCGAAGCACCAGTGCTGATAATGACTGAGTAGGCAGTGATTTCATGGGATTCATCCACGATCACTTTGTGGGGATAACCGGAGAAATCCACCGAAGTGGCCAAACCAAAGCGCACTTGGGTGCCAAAGCGTTCGGCTTGGGCCTGAAAATCCATCATCATTTCCGGTCCGTTCACTCCTTTGGCGTAGCCGGGGTAATTTTCCACATCATTGGTGATGGTGAGTTGGCCACCTGGCTGGTTACCGGTGTACAGCACGGGCTTGAGGCCAGCCCGTGCAGCGTAAATGGCCGCTGTGTAGCCGGCTGGTCCTGAGCCAATGATCAGGCATTGGACGGTTTCTTGGGTCATGGTTGAGCAGTAGAGGTGATGCAACTGGAGCACCAGTGCAGTAAGAACAAAATTAAATGGCCTGCGCTTCACCAAAATAGTTGGTAGAGCGCAGCAAAGTTACGACTTTTCAAATGGCGAAAAAAGGGCAGTTCGGTCTAAATGGGATCAATAGAGCACCCAAGTGTCCTTGCTGCCCCCACCCTGCGAGGAGTTGACCACCAACGAGCCTTTGCGCAACGCGACCCGGGTAAGGCCACCGGGAATCACCGAAATGTCCTTGCCGTATAAAATATAAGGACGCAAATCAACGTGTCGGCCTTCGTAGCCGTCGTTGGTGATGGTGGGCACCCGCGACAACTGGATGGTGGGCTGGGCAATGTAATTTCGGGGATTGCCCACGATTTTTTTGCGGAACAGGTCATGCTCTGCCTTATCGGCCTTCGGGCCAATCAACATGCCATAACCACCCGCTTCATTGGCTTCTTTCACCACCAGTTGATCAATGTTGGCCAGCACATATTCCATGTCTTTGGCATGTTCGCACAAGTAGGTTTCCACATTGGGGAGAATGGCTTGTTCGGCCAAGTAGTACTCAATGAGCTTGGGCACATAAGCATAGATCACTTTATCGTCGGCCACTCCCGTACCCGGGGCATTGGCCAGCGCGACCCGGCCCTTTTTATAAACCTCGAACAGGCCGGGCACGCCCAGCATAGAATCAGGGTTGAACGCCAAGGGATCCAGGAACGTATCATCGATCCGGCGGTAAATTACATCGACCCGTTGCAGGCCACTGGTGGTACGCGTGTAAACAAACCCGTTTTTGACCACCAGATCGGAGTTTTGCACCAGTTCCACCCCCATTTGCAGGGCCAAATACGAATGTTCAAAGTAGGCTGAATTGTAAATGCCCGGCGTGAGCACCACTACGTTGGGGTCGGGCCGATCCGAGATGTATTCGAGCATTTCCAACAGTTTGATTGGGTAGCCATTAACCGGTCGGACCGACATCTGGTCAAATATTTCGGGAAAGGTGCGCTTGAGCACTTCCCGGTTCTCGATCATGTATGACACGCCCGAGGGGCATCGCAGATTGTCTTCCAGCACCCGGAAAACCCCCGCCTGATCCCGGATCAGATCGGTGCCAGTGATGTGGCACCAAATGCCCTTGGGCGGAGTAACACCCAAGCAGGGCGGCAGAAAACATTTGCTTGACAAGATCAGCTCTTTGGGCACTACCCCATCCTGAAACACTTTTTGCTCGTTGTAAACGTCGTTGATGAACAAGTTGAGTGCCCGGATCCGCTGCTCCAACCCTTTGACCAAGCTGTCCCATTCGCGGGCCGCAATAATCCTGGGCACAATGTCCAGGGGCATGATGCGCTCGGTGCCACCGGAGTCGCTGTACACATTAAAGGTGATGCCCAAGGACATGAGCGATCGCTCGGCGGCAAATTGCAGGCGTTGCATTTCTTCCAGAGAGATGTGCTGGGTCAGATCTTTGAATGTATCGTAACTCTCGCGGACGCTGCCATTTGCGGCAAACATTTCATCGAAAAAGTCGCCAGGTTGATAGTTTTCGTAGTTCATGGGCCGATCTGGGGATAATTTGCCAATTTTAGGTAAAAACCAGCATAGTTCAATGCTTCTTTCCTTGGTTTTGGTCGATTTAGGGAGAAAATTGGCGAAAATCAAGCCCCAAAACAAAAGAGTTGAAATTTTGCAGTTTTTTTAATGCCCGCACCCCACGAGATCCGGGCCGCCCCCCTTGTTAATCTGACCAATCTTTGCGTAATTGCATTCTCTACCGCGATCGCTTGCCCAAGCCAACGGGCCGTAGCAAAAAATCGCCATTGGCAACTTTACATAATTGAAATATGGACGTGATCCGACTTGCCCCGGGAGAGTTCCGGGAAAAAATGATCGTAGCACCCGGAACCATCCTTGACGTGCGCACTCCCGCCGAATATGAGGGTGGTCACTTGGAAGGAGCAAAAAATTTGGATTTCTTGGGCGGGGTGTTCGGCCAAGAGTTTGAGCACTTGGACAGGGGGCAGACCTATTACCTGTACTGTGCCTCGGGCAACCGGAGCGGCAAATCGGCCCAACTGATGCTCGATGCTGGGTTTTCTGCGGCCTACAACGTGGGCGGGTTTCAAGAACTGGCCTCGGCTGGCTTCCCGGTTGATTATTGACCCATCAATTGGGTGGATTTTGTCCCCAATGCTTCATTTTTGGCAGTATTAAACAACAAAACATGAAACGCATCTTCTTATTGATCGGTTTGTGGAGCCTTGCGGCGAGCATGGCCACGGCCCAAGACTCTTTCCAGTTTTTCAATGGTTCGTACAACGAATTGTTGGCCAAAGCCCGTAAAGAGAATAAACCAATCTTTTTGTACTTCTACACCAACTGGTGTCAACCGTGCCGAAAAATCAACAAAGAAGCGTTTAAGGATCCCAATTTGGTGGCATACGCCCAAAAAGAATACATTGGCTACGGGGTTGATGCCGAGTCGGCGATTTCGGAAGGTAAGAAACTGGCCAAATACTACAATGTTTATTTCTTCCCCATGTTCGTCGTCCTCACCCCGCAGGGCAAAGTGATGGAAAGAATGGACGGTTACCAAACCCCCGTGCAGTTCTTGGCGCTTCTTAAGCGGAACGTTAGTTTTAAGGGTGAGCCAACGGGCCAATATCTTTACCTGAACGATGACCCGCCCATGAGCGGAAATCTGGATCCGATTGGCAAAGGGCTTTACAAATTTTCGTTCGAGGCCCTGCCTTCCGAAGGGTATGGCCTCCAAGTGGGCGTATTTGAAAATTATGACGGTTTGCTGGAGCAAGCCAATGGATTGCAAAAAAAGTTTCACCGCAACATCTTGGTGCATGTGGATGAACTGAAGGGCAAAACCGTTTACAAACTCATTCTTGGGCCATTCAATTCTCACCGGGCGGCCCTTACGTATGGGGAGGTGCTCCAGACCAAAGAAGGAACCGGGGGGGTGGTGGTCCACCTGGCCGCCATGAAGTAACGGCCCGTTTTGTCCCTTATGGCACTACAAACCAATCGCCGTTGGGTAAAGTCTTGGACTTTACCCAACGGCGATTGGCAAATGTTATAAAATGGCAAACCTGCCTAGATTTAGACTTCCCAATAACTTTCCTTCGGCAATGCCACCGATAAAATGACGTAAAGCAATATGGGCATCCCTACCCCAAAGAAGGTAAAAGCGACAAACAGAATGCGGATAATGGCCGCATCAATGCCAAAGGTTTCGCCCAGACCACCACAAACCCCAGAAATCATTTTATGCTCAACTGAACGGACAAGTTTCATCTTTTTGATAAGTTAAATTTGACGAAATACGACTCAAAATCATTGGGGCTTGCCCTATTGGGCGGTAGGCCGTGCCTGAATTTAATCATTTATACGGAGATGTTGCCCGTAGGTTTTGGGAAAACAAAAAATATTTGGAGGTTTCATCAAAATGCGTTACGGCTTTTTGGTCACCTCTACTTTTTTGAAATCAATAGACACTGAATTGACGCAATACCGCTGCCCAGTGGGCAAGGGGCCATCATCAAAAACGTGGCCCAGGTGGCCATCGCAGCGGGCACACATGATTTCGGTGCGTTTCATGCCATGGCTTACATCGGTCACGTACTTGATCCGGCCTTTGTCCACTGCGTCGTAGAAGCTGGGCCAGCCGCAATGCGAATCAAATTTTTGTTGGGAGGTGAAGAGCTCAAACCCACAAGCCGCGCAAGTATAAACCCCTTCGGCTTTATTGTTCAACAATTTGCCGGTATACGGCCGTTCGGTGCCCTTTTGCCGCAAAATTTCATATTGCTCGGGCGTGAGTGACTTGCGCCACTCGGCATCAGTTTTTTCCACCCGCTCAATTGGGGTGGTGGTGTTGCTTTTCTCGGTCATCGTGGTGTTGGTGGATGATTGTTGGGAACTGGCACTTTGTTGTTGCCCACTGGTACAATTGCACACAAAGAGGCTAAAAACCAATAATCCTATGTTTCTCATGTTTTATGAATTTGATTTATTAACCCCTTATACCGTCGAAGTGTTCCAATGGTCAGGGTTTTGATACTTTTTAACACCTTTCGGGAATGGGCTCAATGTAAGCAATAATCCCAAAAAATCCCCAAATTTGTGAGATGGAAAAAATGTCTCTGCTGAATGGCGCCTTGTTGGATCTGACAATGAACCGCCTATGCCAACAATTGATCGAAAACCACGGGGATTTTCGGGGCACGGTCCTAGTGGGGATGCAGCCGCGCGGCCGCTTCTTTGCCGACCGGATCAAGCAGCGGCTGGATGCGCTGCTCCAAATCCACGTGCCCATCGGCTACCTCGACACCACTTTCTACCGCGATGACTTCCGGCACCGGCCCGAACCGCTCAAGGCCAGCGAAACCTTGATGCCATTTTTGATCGAGAAAAAGAAAGTAATCCTCATTGACGACGTCCTCTACACCGGCCGCACTATCCGGGCCGCACTATCCGCGCTGAGCGAGTATGGCCGCCCGTTAAAGGTTGAACTTTTGGTCTTGGTGGATCGGGTTTATAGCCGCGATTTGCCGGTGCAGGCCGACTATATCGGCCGGACGGTGAACACCATCCAGTCGCAAAGGGTGATGGTGGAATGGACCGAACAAGGCACTAGCCAAGATGCCATTTGGCTGGTGAACGAGTAACGAAGGTGGGGCAGGCTTGCCCACCCCCCCACGCACAATTAGTTCTTGGCCAGATTTACAGGGAAGGGTAAAAAGTGTCCAATTGATCCACCACCGCCTTGAGCCTAGGCAGGTTGATGGCTTTGTTGATCGCATCGATCGCCGTGTTTTTCTCTTTCTCCAACCGATCCATTTGCACTTTCACTTTCGCGTTGTCATCGCTCAAACGGTTGGCCGAAACCTCTTGCAGCACTACGAGCATTTCCCGGTTGTTTTTTTCCAACATTGAGATGTACTGCGAGTATAAGTATTCAAATTCTTTGTACAGGAAAATGACTTCACTCACGCGCTTGTTCATGTCCACCAAGCTGCCGCTGCGCACCAGTTTATGGTAGTTGACTTGTCCATTTTCCATTGCCCCACGCTCCAGACCGGCCAGATAGTTCCGCACTGAGTTGGCATTATAGGAGTTGAACAGGGTGGTCAAGTAGGCCGCCGCGGAACCCGCCCGTTTCTCTTCGTTGGGGTCCAGTTTGGTGCCAGTTGCTTGGATATTTTGTGCCACAAAATCCTTGAGCTTGGTTTGCAAGTTGCCAGTTTGGACTTGATAGTTGTTCACATTGAGGGCAAAAGTCCGGTTCAGATCGTTTAAACGGACGTAGTACTGGGTAAACTTGTTGAGGTCGTCCCGAAATTTGACCAAGTTTTCTTGGCTAACATCCGTCCGGCTTACAAACAGCGAGGTGGCGAAGCCGAGTAGCGCATTGCTCACGCCCATGATCGGGGCCGCGATCGGTCCGCCAATGGTTTTCATGATCGGGCTTTCCAACACGATTTTGGCAGCCTCGAGGATCTTGGGCCGATCCCGCTTGGTATTGGCCGCAATGTACTGATCCATCATCATGGACACCTTCTTGTTGTAGGAAAATCCCAAATCCTCATTTGCGGGGTTGTTCAGGTTGATCAGGATGGCCTGGTAATCTTCAATCTGGTTGATGGCTTCCAGGATGTTGAGGCGCTGGTTGAGCATATCGAACAGCTCCACGGAGTTGATCAAGTTTTTGCTGATAATTGCGTACCGATCCCGATCGGTAATTTTCATGCGCTGATCAAACTCTCTTACCCGCATATCAACTGCGTTTACCGTGTTTCCGAAGCTGCTCGCCTGATCCCCAAGCGCCTTTTGGAGTTCCACAATACGGGTGCTGTCAGCCCTGCGCTGGGCATCCATCCGCTTGATTACGTCCATATTGGCCGATAGTTGGCGGAACAGAAAAGTGAGGGAATCATTCCGGTTTTGTTGGGCGTGGGCCATTGAGGCCAGGGCAAAAAAACCCAGTAAGATTGATATTTTTTTCATTATGCAGCGATAACTTAAAAGTACAGGGAGCAAGTTAGTCATTTTCGTCAAGAAGGAAATCTTTGTGGAAAGCAAGATAAAAAAGGGCGGCCACTTGCTCAAATTGATTGGCCGGTAAGCTAATGGGCCCTTTCTGCCCAACGCCTTTATTTTCCGCAACTGCACTGCTTGAACACCCAACCAACGATTATTTCGGTATTGGGCTGCAGGTAATCGGGGGTGGCAGCCGTTTCCCGGTTCCATTGGTACAACTGAGCGAGCTCAACTTTGTGGAGCCTGGCCACCGCGATCAGGGTTTGCCCTTCCTTGACTTTATAGATGATGGGCTGGTTGCCGGGTAGGGGACGCTCAGGATCCTGAGCCCGTTGCCAATCGGCCCGGCGGCAAACCTTCACCTTGCTCCCCTTGGCCAGCACTGGCGATGGGACAAAATTCCACTCATAAAGGCACTCGAGCGATACATCATAGAGTTGGCTGATGCTTTCCAGCGTTTCGGCCTCGGCGGTGGTGTGGACCACAAACTCGGCATTTTCGGCATCGGTGGTCCCCACCGGCTGAACAAGCCGGCGCAGCAACGCAATTGCTTCTGGGGCCGGGCTGGGCAGCAGATCGGGGCGGGTCAAGTCTTGGGCAAATAGATTTAGCCCTTTGAGGGTTTTATTGGCATAAGCAATTGCTTTCTCACGTTGGCCCTTCTTTTCGTACAACTGGGCC
>JAYUVL010000369.1:0-8488 GCA_043754075.1 Cytophagales bacterium
CTCGGCCAAGGTACGAATCACCGCCTCTTCCAGCAAGCGGAGGTAGCGGTGGATGTCGGTAAAAAAATTTTCTAGGTCAAAGATGGGATACCCCACCACTTGCCCGGGGCCGTGGAAGGTGATGTCGCCGCCCCGGTTGATGGGGAAATAGTCAATCTGCCGATCCGCCAGCCCTTGATGATCCAAGAGCAAATGGGATTCCTTGCCACTTTTGCCCAAGGTATAGACGGGGAAATGTTCACAAAAAAGCAAATAGTTGTCCGTTGGCAATTGCGCCTGCGGTGGCAGGTCCCGGTTGGCCAGTTTTTGCTGAACGATCTGTTGAAAAAGCTGCTCTTGGTGTTCCCAGGCAGTGTGGTAGCGTATTGGCCCCAAATCGTGGAAATGGGTTGCTTTGGATTGTGGATAAAGCATTTTTTGCATCACACGGTTTCGTCGTCCTCGGCGATGGTCTTGAGCAAGCGTTTTACTTCTTCCATCTTAATTGGTTCACTGATTTTTTCGTAGGACAAAATTAGGTTGCGCAGCATCCGCTTGATAATGTCCAGATGGGTGCACGGATCATAAAATGATGGCCCGGGCGAAAGGTTGAGCTGCATTAGGTAATTATCGATATCCTTGCGCGAAAAAATTAGCCCCCGGTTGAACGCGTTGATATAAAACTGTACGTCGTCGCTTTTATAGGTCAAAATGAACAAATTGGGCAAGTTCACCCCACTTACGGGCAAGTTCAGTTTTTGTGCAATGAGCAGATAAACCGCGCACAACCCGATCGGATTGCCTTTGCGGGTCTCCAACAGTATATTGATCATGGAGTTGGACACCGAATGAAAACTGGTGGTATTGGCCTTGAACTTCATTTTATTAAAAAAAACGTCGTTCAAAATCCGGATTTGGTCAAACGGGCGCAGATCGGGCTTAAACTCTAGCCAAGCATCAAAGAACAATTGCTGCATTTTGGCCGAAAGGTCCGGCAGGCTCAAATCCGGATATTGGTAAGTGGCCACAATCCACATTCCCCGCAGTAGGTCGGTGCCCCCCTCAGTTTTCCAAGCCTGCAAATTGGCCGTCACTTGATTATACTGTAATTGGTGCACCAGATCCTCGATCCGTTTTTGGGTCTCGGGATTAAACTGGCTGGTTTGCCACTGCTCTTCCAAAAATGGGATAATGGCACTGCCTAGGGAGTAGATTTTTTGCTCTACGTGTTCGCGCACTTCACGATCTTCATCGTCGAGCAGGGACACGATGGCTTTCATCTCGTTTTCGTTCATTGCGCAAAAATATACAGAAAAGCAATGGGTCGGATGTCCGGTTGAATTTTGCCAACACTTAGCAAGTTGGCCAAGATTTCGGTACTAACACTTGACCAAAAACTGGTGTTTGATCGTTGGGGTGGTTTGGGCTAGGTGGGCGTTGATGCGGGCAGCCGGCCGCTCCCCTCCTACTTTTTAACATTCGTTTTTCGCAGGTTATTTTTTAGGGCGAGGCTGATGGGGTAAAGGGCCAAGGCTACCACCGACTTGAGAGCTACAGCCGCATGCCCACCCAAAATTTCGGTGTGGCGTTGCAGTTGCGGGTCAACCACCCATTCGGAAATGACAAAAAACAAAGTCGCCAGCCCCATGACAAGCACGAGTGCCCTGCGCCACGCCCGCTCGTTTTCTAGTTGGGCCAATGCCCGTGCCAGTTCGCCATCTTTATGGGAGGTTTGCTGGGTAGTCTTGTCAATTTTGGCTTGCAATCGATCGCTCACTGAAGTCAACAACTTGACGTCCCCCAAAAGTTGAGCGTAGCTTTTGGTAAGTAGTCTATATTCGGCACACACCTGATCAGCATTTTTATTCGGATCAGCTTGGGCCATCACCTCTTTGGCGCGGGCCAAGATGAGGTTTTCCTTCTCAAATACTTGATAAAATTCACTTTGCCTGTTCATAGAGGGCGATTTTTGACGACCAATTCACCTGAATATTTAGAAAAGACGGTCGCTTGGTCAAACATCCACCTTATACCGATTAAGCCGGTCACGGGCTGGTTAGTTGACTATCACTTGCATTTTGATTGGTATGTCAATAATTTCTTTAAAATCTTCCCCCGACTCTTGCATGTCTTCATCATCCTCCTCATAAAACCAATTGATGGCTACTTGCTGGCCGCCAACCTTCTCCAACCGCCGAAATACCTCCACCAAGCATTTTGAAGAGCTGGTATTGAAATACTCCAGACTGATATCAAATACTGTTGGTTGTTTGTACGAAGTAACGTACTCGTCCAACCACTCGAACAAGGGGCGGTAGAACTCGATGGAATTTTCGGGGATGGAACGCCCTGACATCAGGAACTTTCCCGTCTGCGCATCAAAGCTCAACTTTGGCGTTTTTGATGTTTCTTCAAGATAAAAGTTTTCCATGGCCAAATATCAATCAATCAGCTACCAGAAATGTGTACTGTTAAGCTGAAAAAAGACAAATTATCGTTGTAATGGTTAAAGTTATATTCCAGTTTGTTACCTGACTTTCGGGCAATGTCAATGATGCCCAGCCCAGCACCCCCTTTATCCGATAAGTTCCCATTGTTGAGCACTTGCCGATACTTCTCTTTTAGCTCGTCCCGCGAGAGAGCGTTTGTTTCATCAATCCTTCGTTGCAATGCAGGCACGTGGGATCGACTCATATAATTGCCACTATTGATATAATAATTTCCGGTTTCGCTCCGAGCAAGGACAAACATAATTATATCATCTTCATTTTTATTGATTATTTGCACTTCCTCAAAATGATGGTAGATATTTTGCAATATTTCTATCAAAATACTGAACACCTTCTTCTTAATGGCCAACTTGGGTTCGATATCGGCCAATCGGTTCTGGACAATCTCTACCATGCTACTAATGAGGCCGCCCGTAGCAGCCCCTTTATAAGACATGATAATCCCGTCTGACTGCATTTTTCTAAAATAAGCTTCTAGTTCCAATTGAAGGCAAAAGTTTACTATGGATAGCTCAACAACGCTTGAACAATAACTGTGCAATAGTACAAGATTTCTTTTGAAAAAATACAAAACCCACTCAAGGTTTGCTGCACTAAGCCCTCACGGGCAGTAATCCTTAAACTTTCTTCGCTTGTGTAGAACAATTCTAAACAATATTTGTTCTATTTTTGCCTTGTCAACCGTAATTGAAGGGTTGATTGCTTTTTTAACCTCACATCACCATGGATCAAAGCACTTCTATCTTAGAGGATTTCACCAACGCTGACTATAAATATGGCTTCGTAAGCCATTTTGAGACCGACGAAGCACCAGTTGGGCTTAATGAAGACATTGTCCGCTTTATCTCTGCCAAGAAGGAAGAACCAGAATGGATGACCGAATGGCGGCTAAAAGCATATCGTTACTGGCTCACGATGAAAGAGCCAAAGTGGCAAAATGTGACTTTCCCCCCAATAAATTATAACGATACCATTTATTACTCGGCCCCCAAACAAAAGGCTAAATTGAACAGCTTGGACGAAGTAGATCCCGAGTTGGTGGCCACTTTCGAGAAGTTGGGCATTTCGCTCTCCGAGCAAAAACGCTTATCAGGGGTTGCCATTGATGCTGTGATTGACAGTGTGTCGGTAGCTACGACGTTCAAAAGCACTCTTGCCGAGATGGGTATCATTTTCTGTTCCATGAGCGAAGCCGTCCGGGAGCATCCCGAACTGGTGCGCAAATACCTTGGTTCGGTCGTACCAATTACCGACAATTATTTCGCTGCACTCAATTCGGCTGTGTTTAGTGATGGCTCATTCTGTTACATTCCCAAGGGTGTGCGCTGCCCCATGGAACTGTCCACTTATTTTCGGATCAATGCCGCCAACACTGGGCAATTTGAGCGCACGCTCCTCATCGCTGATGCGGGTGCCTATGTGAGTTATCTCGAAGGTTGCACTGCCCCCATGCGCGACGAGAACCAACTACACGCGGCTGTAGTTGAATTGATCGCACTAGAAAATGCGGAAATCAAATACTCGACGGTACAAAACTGGTACCCTGGCGATAAAAATGGCAAGGGTGGGATTTATAACTTTGTGACCAAGCGCGGAATCTGCGCGGGGAACCACTCTAAGATTTCTTGGACCCAAGTGGAGACAGGGTCGGCCATCACTTGGAAATATCCGAGCTGCATCCTCAAAGGCGATTATTCCATCGGTGAGTTTTATTCAGTGGCCATTACCAATAACCGCCAGCAAGCCGACACTGGCACTAAAATGATCCACTTGGGCAAAAACACCAAGAGCCGGATTGTTTCCAAGGGCATTTCGGCTGGATTTAGCCAAAATTCCTACCGGGGATTGGTGCAAGTGAGCAAACGGGCCGATAATGCCCGCAATTTCTCGCAGTGCGATTCTCTCTTGATGGGTGACAAGTGTGGGGCGCACACTTTTCCCTATATTGAAGTACAAAACAAATCGGCCAAGGTGGAGCATGAAGCTACTACTTCCAAAATTGGCGAAGACCAACTTTTCTATTGCAACCAACGAGGGATCCCGACCGAAGAAGCGGTAGCACTCATCGTAAATGGCTACGCCAAGGAAGTGCTTAACCAATTGCCAATGGAATTTGCGGTGGAAGCCCAAAAGTTGTTGGCCATTAGTTTAGAAGGCAGCGTGGGCTAAACTGGCAATCCTCCCCTACTAAAAAGCGCAAACTAAGGTTTGCGCTTTTTTTGTGGCCCTGCCAATGTTATGGGATTGTAGTTTCCCCCTCATTTTGGGCCTTTGATCGACCATAAGCGTCAACTACTGAAAGAATGCCCCAACCTTGACGGCGGCAACACTCCCCAGGCGAGTGATCTGGATCGGGCAATTGCGATGGGCAACTACTTGGCCAATTCGTCGGCCACCAACCCGCCCACGATGCGGGCCGAGAGAAGCGAAAGCGGGATGCCCCCCCCGGGGTGGACACTGCCACCACAAAAGTAGAGCCCCTTCACTTGAGTGGAAAAGTTGGCATGGCGCAAGAACGCCGCGTAACGGTTATTGCTGCTGTTGCCATAAAGTGCTCCCTGCGCGGAGGAAGTCTTGGCCTCGATGCTGCGGGGGTCCAATATGCCCTCCGCTTCAATCAACGGGGCCAGATCCGTGCCCAACATCCTCCCCAACTTGGCCAGAATGTGGGCCCGGGCCCGTGAAATGAGCGTTTCCCAGTCTTGCCCAGAATTGTTGGGCACATTGATCATCACAAACCAGTTTTCGCCGCCCGGTGGGGCATCGTCGGGCTTGTATTTGGAAGTAATGTTTACATACACCGTTGGATCCGGGCCAATGTCCCGCGCCGTGAAAATGTGTTGGAATTCGTCACGATAATTGGCACTGAAGAATATATTGTGCAGATCCAGCTCGGGAAATTGCCGGGCAATCCCCCAATAAAAAATCAAGGCCGAACTGGATTTGGGCTGGTTGAGGATTTTTTGGGGCTGCCGCACGTGGGGCATCAATTTCCGGTAGGCGTTTACCACATCCATGTTGCACACTACCACCTCGGCGCCCACACGCTGGCCTGCCACTTGCACGCCCGTGGCTCGGTTTTGGCCCCGCTCCTCTACCAGTATGCGCTCCACTGGGCTGTTGAAATGGAATTTGGCCCCCAAGTCTTGCGCCAACTCAAATAAACTTTGGGTAATGGAATACATCCCCTTAGTGGGGAAAAAGGCCCCAATGCCATGCTCCAAGTGCGGGATAATATTAAGAGTGGCTGGAGTTTGGTAAGGATCCGAGCCATTGTAGGTGGCATATCGGTTGAACAATTGCACCAATTTGGGGTGCTGCAACCGCCGCTCGTTCACGGCATTCATGGTGCTGAAGAGATCCAATTGGCCAATGTGGAGCACTGCGCGGGCCGTTTCCTTGGTAAAATAGGTTCGAGCTTTATGGAGCGAGCTTTGGAGAAATACTTTGGCCGTCAGCTCATATTTTCGCCGGCTATCAACCAAAAAATCCCGCACATTTTGGCCCGACACCCCAAGTTTGTCCTCAATTTCTTGCACATACCGATCCAAGTCGGCATGCGCAGTGAGCCGGGTGCCATCTGGGTAGAAATAGTGGGTGATTGTGGCCAGCTGTTGGTAAGTAAAATGGTCAACTGTTTTTTTGCCCGCCAACTGGAAAAGTTCTTCCACCTGCTCGGGCAAGGTAAACAGCGAAGGGCCCGCATCGAAACGGTAGCCGTTGATCGTTATTTCGGCGAGCTTGCCCCCTGGATAGGCATTGGCTTCAAATACTTCTACTTCCAGACCAAGGCACCGGAGCCGAACCGCCGCCGCAATTCCCGCAATCCCTGCACCAATAATAATTGCTTTCATAGTCGCAAATATCCTCTATCTAGCCATTCAATCTTAATGTGCAACTTGTTGGTTCAGGCAAAAGGAGTAAAAAGCCCAAAAATAGCCCGATACGGCCCCGCCCAACCAAATTGGTTACTACTCCGTATTGGCTGCCCCGCCCGTCGCCCAACTTTATGGAGGATGGTTCGGATGAGCTTGGTCAGTTTTAACATGGCAAAGTCAGGCCGTTGTTTATGCGTGGATGACCAATTCAATGGAGGGTATTTTACCAACTGAATGCGTTAAAATTTGTTTTCCACGATGTACGCAACCAACGAGAACCTTTTGGTTTAAAATAAGGCCAGTTTGCGGTAAAAGTGGTCAAAAAAAAGACACATTGTGAATGGACAGATTGCCCCTAAGATTATTTTCAGCTTGGCCCAATCAAGCGCCCTTACGATCAGGTGAAGATTTGCCAACGGGTGGTTTTCCCTCTCGATAAAATAGTAACTTTGCCCCATGTATCAACAATTCATTAGGCCGTTTTTATTCCTCTTTGATGCCGAGAAAGTCCATCATTTTATCTTTACCGTGATCAAGATGGCCCTCACTCTACCTTGGGCGCAGGGGATAGCACGGCGGATGTTTGACCTTCAAGATGAGCGGCTGGCCCAAGACTTGATGGGGCTCCGGTTCCCCAACCCAGTAGGTCTGGCGGCTGGATTTGACAAAGACGCCACTCTGATTGACGAGCTGGCTTGTTTTGGCTTTGGTTTTATTGAAATCGGGACACTCACCCCCAAACCCCAGCCCGGCAACCCACGTCCCCGCTTGTTCAGGTTACCCGCCGATCGGGCATTGATCAACCGTTTGGGGTTCAACAATGGCGGGGCAGTTGCCGCCGCCGCCCGCCTCCGCAAGCGCCAGAGCAACGTGATCATCGGTGGAAATATCGGCAAAAACAAAGATACTCCCAATGAAAATGCCCTTGCGGACTACACTTCAGCCTTTGAAATATTATTTGATTATGTTGACTATTTTGTGGTCAATGTAAGTTCGCCCAACACCCCCGGCCTGCGCGAGCTACAGGACAAGGGCCCACTGTTGGCCTTGCTCCAAGCATTGCAAGGGCGCAACCGTGAACGGAACAAACCCAAGCCACTGCTGCTCAAGATAGCCCCGGATCTCACCGACAGCCAATTGGATGATATTGTGGAGATTAGCCAACAAGTAGGATTGAGTGGGCTGATCGCGACCAATACCACCATTAGCCGTAGTGGTTTGGCCACTGCCCCAGCCCAGTTGGCCGATATCGGAGCGGGTGGCCTCAGCGGGCAGCCGCTCCGAGCGCGTTCCACGGAGGTGATCCGGTACTTGCGGCAACGGTTGGCCAAAGATTTTGTCATTATTGGGGTGGGAGGAATTTATACCTATGCCGATGCGCTGGAAAAATTGGCGGCAGGCGCTTCATTGGTACAGCTCTACACTGGTTTTGTGTACGAAGGGCCGGGAGCGATCAAGAGAATAAACCAGGGAATAAGTCAGTCGTGGCCTTTCAAAAAAGAATAAAAAGCTTACATTTGGGTATTTGGCGCGATCTAAGCACCTGATTCCCCTTTTTGCCACTAAACCGAAAACCATGATCACCCTGAACATTGACCAAGAACTTTCTATTGTAGAACTGATTGACGGTGGCCGCACCATAGAAGCCGTGGCCGCAGTGCATGCCCTCACCAACGCAGGGCTAAAAGAGGCCAAAGACTATGTGGACGAGTTGGCTTTTCGCAAAGATCAGGTACGTCGAGATGCCCAGAAAGCCAAGAAAAAACGCACCTTTACCGACCTCACCCCCGAAGAAAATGCGGAACTGCGCCGGTTGGTGGAGCGCAATGACAAAATAGGCGCCACCACCAAAATCCAAGAATGGTTGGCCCCGGGACTGCGAGCAGCCAAAGAATATGTCGACCGAATGGTAGATGATTACAACAAAGAACGTTTTAAAAATTGATAAATCTAGGTTTAGACACCAAGGTAGAATTCCTCAAAGGGATAGGCCCACAGCGCGCCGCTTTGCTGAACACCGAGATTCAGGTGTTTACCTACGCGGATTTGCTGGAGCATTACCCTTTTCGCCACGAAGACCGCAGTCGTTTTTATGACATCGGCGAAATCACCGAAGAATAC
>JAYUVL010000370.1:0-10024 GCA_043754075.1 Cytophagales bacterium
TGGAAGTGAAAATGATGGGCATCGGCGGTTTCGCTGGCAATGATGCCGGCGGCCACGCTGCCGTCTTTTAGGCGTACGGTGAAGCCTTCGTAACCAAAGCTAATCCCGGCGTTGGGGTTTAGGATGGCATTGTAGAGGCCCTCTTTGCCCAATTTACTGCCGATTTCGCTCAGGGCTGGGCCGAAGTTGACCCCTTCGGCCCCCACTTGGTGGCACGTTTGGCAATATTTGGTAAAGACCATTTTTCCCTGGGCGACATTTCCACTCAGTTTTACCATCTCAAACACGGGTGGCAGGGGCTTGCCCTCCGGATCTTGGATTTTCAGCGCGGTCTGGGCCACTTTGCGGAGCTCGGCCCGCCACACGCCCAGCAGGGCTTCGGCCATGGCCGCTTCAATTTGGGGATCCAGTTTTTTACTTTCAATCGCTTTGGCGGCCAGCTCTTCGCTGTTCCACCCTTGGGCAAATTTCTTGGCGGCCAGTTTGCGCAGTTCCAGATCATAGGTTTTGTCCTGATACACCTTGGTGAGCAGGGCTTTGGTGTCTGGCTTGTCGATATGGCCCAGCACCGTAATGGCATTGGTGGCGGCGGCTTTGTCCTTGCCAGCGAGGGCTTTGGCAAACATCCCCTGGCCCCCCAAGTTGACCAGCAACCGGGCGGCATCGGCCCCCAGGCTGCTGTCTGGCATGGCCATGGCCAGTTGGAACAGTTCGCCGTTCTGGTCGGCCATCTTGTAGCGGGCTACCATATCCAGATAATCCACGGAGCCTTTCAAGCCGGGAATGGCTTTTTTCAGGGCGGCACTCACCGCTGGAATGCGTTGCATGTTGTCGCCCTCGATGTGGCGCAGGGCCATCAGCATCAGTTTGTCTTTGTCGGCCACGGGGGCGTTCAACAGTTTGACCAGTACTTCGTTCTTCTCGGGCGATTTGTGGAAATCAAAGGCGCGGAAATAGCGCATTTCCTCCAGTTTTTGGTCGGCCATGATCAGGTTGGCCAGCAAGGGCAGGGCGGCCTTGGCCCGGCTGCGCCACACAATGTCGCGCCCGGGGGGGGTGTTCCAGCTTTCGCCCACCTTGCGTTGCCATGCGGCGAAATAATCGTCGGCCCGCACATCGGCCCCAATGCCCAGTGCTTCCAAATACCAGCGGTCTTGGCCATCGTATTGGGTGGCCAGATCGGCCCAAATGGCTGGGGCTTCGGGGCTTTTGCTAAACCGCAGCGCAACGGCCACTTCGCGGCGCACCTGTGGGTCGGCATCGGTGGCCAATTGTTTCAAATAGGGCACTAGATCCAGGCTGGTTTGCCGGGCAGCGCGCAAGGCGGTCATGCGGAGGTTGGCATCACCACTTTTGAGCCCAGCCGCCACGTAATGGGCTTCTTTACCCTTGATTTTGGTGAGCAGCCAGAGGGCGCGGGCCTGTTGGCGCGGGTTGCCCGTTTCCCATAGTTTCAAGAGGGCGGGCTCGGCTTGGCCTTGCCATTCGTGCAGTTTGGTCCAGGCCAAATAGCGGGTGGCCAAGTTGGGGCTTTGCAGCGCGCCCACTGCGCCCTCGGGGGTAGTGAGGTCGGTTTTGGGGATCAAATACTTGGCGGCATCTTTGGGGGCAATGCGGAAAATACGGCCCCGGTTCAAGTCGCCAACTTGGTGGCCACCCACGCCCGGATCGTACCAGTCGGCCACAATGAGCGAACCATCGGGGGCCACGCAAACATCAGCCGGGCGGAACCATTGGTCGCGGGTGTTTTTGACCACGTCCACGATCTGGGCCGAGTAGCCGGCGCCGCTGTTTTTGACCGGATAGGCCCGCACCACATTGGGCCCGGCATCGCAGTGGATCATCTGGTTGCGGAACACCTCGGGCAGTAGTTCCCCCTCATACACGAGCAGGCCCGTGGGCGAACCCGCACCGGTTTGCAATAAGTTGGGGATCGATCCCGGGTCGTTTTGGTGCCAGTGCCGTTGGGGGATTTCGCTTTCTTGGTTGGTGCGTCGGCTGCTCCAGCCCGCCCCGGTCATCTCGTCGGAAAAGCCATAATTGCCATATTCCATCACGTAGTTGATCCGCACGCCTTTGTTGCCGTCGTCATCATTATCGCTTTGCCATAGGGCACCGTAACTGTCCACGGCCACTTCGTAATTGTTGCGAAAGTTGTGGCCCAAGGCTTCCACCCGGCTCCCGTCCAGATCGGCCCGGAACACCATTCCCTGCCGGAAGGGGGCGCCGTTGGTTTCCAGCGGATAGCCGTTGACATCGGTGATCAGCTTGCCGTTTTTGTCCTGCAAGCGTTGTCCCGCGTTGCCAAAGTTAAAGTAGAGCTTGCCATCGGGCCCAAAAACGAAGGTGTGCATCCCGTGGTCGTGTTGTTCCCCTGCGATCCCTTGGTAAAGAATCTCTTTCTTTTCGGGTACATCGTCGCCATTTTCGTCGGTAAACACATAAACGTTGGGGCTGCACGATACAATTACTTTGTTGCCCAGCACCGCAATGCCAAGGGCCGAGTTGATGTCGGTACCTTGGTAAAACACCTTACGGCTGTCGGCTTGGCCATCACCGTCGGTATCTTGGAGGATCACGATCCGGTCGCCCAATGAATCATAAGGATTGCTCAGGTTCAATTTCATGCGGTAGTTGTAGCCTTCGCAAACCCATACACGCCCCTTGGCGTCCACATCAATGTTGGTGGGGTTGCGCAGCATGGGCTCGGCAGCAAAAAGAGTGGTTTGCAAGCCATCGGCCGTTTGGAGATCGGCCAGTTCGCGCTCGGCGCGGTGCTTCTCCTCATCAGGCAGTTGGTCATAGTCGGCCTTGGTCGTGGACTGGCCCGCCGGCCCACCTTCGGGGTTGGATTGGCAACCGGCCGCCAGCCCAGCGAGGATCACGCAGATTCCCCAGACAAATTGTTTCGTTTTCATACAATGGTTGGAATAAAATAAATTGCCCCTAAAATAGGCAAATCCGGGCGAAAAACGGACGATTTTCACGAAAAACCCTTGGGTGGTACAGGAGGATCGAACTCCCATGAACAGATTCACCGTTTGTCGGTTTGACCAGTTAGCGTAATACCACTGTATAACCTAGCTCCCCTTTGTGGACCCCCACCACAATTCCCGGCTCCAAAGGCCAGTGTTTTTACCCTTAGACGAAAGGGCCATTCATTGCAAGCAAGCTAAAAAGCAAAAACGTTTTTTGACCATGAACAAGGAATGTCTTTGCCCAAATAAAGCGCATTTTTTTCTGCTCAAAATAGGGATCATATTCTTCAATTTACATCTGTTTTCACAAAGGCAGGATCAAGTAACTTTGGTCGGAAAGGCAGAGTTCAAACCTGCGCGCGCTTGCTTCCAAGGCAAGCGAGGGCGGCCACTCCTCTATTTTCCGAAACGCTGCAAACCCCCACTCATGACGGCAGAGGGTTTTACCGCCTGGTAGTGCGTCTAGGGGCCAAACAGGTACCCCCGCATCCCCCATTGGGCGCGGTGGCGAGGCAGTATGGGGCCTGATACTTTTCATGTTGCCACTGTAGAAACCATATTTTAAAAACAAGAAACAAGAAAAGATAAAACTAAAGTCACCACCCACAATTGTTGCCAAAAAGAGAATTTAAAATGAACAAATGATCAGTTTTCAAAAACTGGCATTCATGATTCGTTCATTCATGTAATCATCACATTTTGTTAATATTAGCTTGACCAAACTTCATTCAAAAACACCAACATTTGCCCGTGAATTCAAATGAAGTGCTCCCTGCTCATTACCCTTGTACAGTGCACTTATTGTTTTTACTGGTACCGTGATCCATCAGGGCAAGGGCTTCATTTCATTACTTTTTCCAAATTCCCATTCACCATTTTATGTGTTTATTTATGTCAAACTATTTACAAATCTTACCAAAGTTGGGCAGGTCATTGGCCAAGTCCGTGACCGCCTTACTGTTCCTGGGGCTCGCCATGGGCCAGGTTCAAGTGGCACTGGCCCAAGATCGGATTTTGACCGGGACCATCACCTCCAAAGAGGAGGGGGATCCATTGCCCGGGGTAAACGTGGTGCTGAAGGGAACTTCTACGGGCACTATCAGCGATGGTCAAGGCCGCTTCCGCTTGTCGGTACCTGCTTCGGCCACCGGTGCATTACGGCTCGTGTTTTCTTATGTTGGATTGGCCCAGCAAGAAATTGAGGTGGGCAACCAATCGGAGATCAATGTGGTGATGGCCAATGACCTGCTCCAATTAAATGAGGTGGTGGTAACGGCCCTTGGAGTGGAGCGGGAGAAAAAAGCCCTAGGCTATTCGGTACAAGAAGTACAGGGTAGCGAATTGGTACAGGCCCGGGAAACCAATTTGGTCAATTCGCTCAGTGGTAAAATTGCGGGGGTAACCATCGTGGGCAGTCCCTCGGGCGTGGGCGGCTCGTCGCGCATCACCATCCGGGGCGATAAATCGCTGAACTTGGGCAACAATCAGCCACTCTTTGTAGTGGACGGAGTGCCGATCAGCAATGATTTCAACGGCAACACCGGCCGAGGGATGACCAGTGCCGATTATGGCAACGGCGCGGCGGTGGTGAACCCGGACGATATCGCGACCATCTCAGTGCTCAAAGGGGCCAACGCGGCCGCCCTCTATGGCGCACGGGCCAACAACGGCGTGATCCTGATCACTACCAAATCCGGCAAGGGCACCAAGGGGATTGGCGTATCGGTAAACACCAACGTGACCTTTGACTCACCCCTGCGCTTGCCCGACTACCAAAATGTATATGGCCAAGGTTTGAACGGGGAATTCAGTTTTGCCGATGGCAATGGCGGCGGCCTCCGCGATGGGGTAGATGAATCCTGGGGGCCACGCATGGACGGCCAAGCGATTGCCCAGTTCTCCTCGCCCACTTCCAACGGTTTTCGGGGTGGGGACATTGGCGACCCCCGGGCCGGGGCGGCCCAACGCCAGGCCGATCTGGCCACCCGGGGGAGCATTACTCCCACGCCGTTTCTCAATTATGCCGACAATGTGCGCGACTTTTTCCAACTGGGGCAAACCTACAACAATAACGTGGCGGTTTCGGGCGGCAACGAGTTTGGGGATTTCCGGGTGTCCTACACCAATTTGGATCAGCGCGGCATTGTGCCCAATACCGACTTGAAGCGCAATACATTGGCTTTCAGTGGGGGATACAAATTGAGCAAGAGATTGCAGGTGCGCACGGCCATCAACTACATCAAGGGAAACAGCGGCAACCGCCCCTCAGTGCAGTACGGCACGGAGAACATCATGTATTTGTTCAACTGTTGGCTGCCCCGCTCCATTGATTTGGCCGCGCACAAAGATTACTGGCAAGCGGGCCGCGAGGGCACGCAGCAGTTTGGGTGGAACTATAACTACCACGACAACCCCTATTTTCAATTGTATGAAAACACCAACGCGCAAACCTACGACCGGATGTTTGGCAACCTGTTGGTGCGCTATGAGTTCACCGATTGGCTGAGTTTGCAAGTGCGGGCAGGTACCGACCTGAACAATGAGCGCCGCACCCGCAAACGGGCCTTTAGCACCCAGCGCTTTCCGTTTGGCACGTATCGGGTGGAGGATTTGACGTTTGAAGAGCGCAACACCGATTTCTTGCTCAACCTCAACAAATCATTGGGCGACGACTGGGTGATCAACGCGAGTTTGGGCGGCAACTTGATGCGCCAGCGGCGGAGCGATCTGGACGTGAGCGCACCGCAACTGCTCATCCCCGGCATTTACAATTTTAGCAATACCCGGGTAGAACTGCAAACGGACGAGTTCCGCTCCGAACGCCGCATCAACAGTTTGTACGGATCGGCCCAAATTGCTTACCGGAACTCCATCTTCCTGGATATAACGGCCCGCAATGATTGGTCGTCCACGCTGCCGGTGGGCAACAACTCTTATTTCTATCCTTCGGCTTCTTTGAGCGCGGTGGTGAGCGATCTGGTCGAGTTGCCACAAGTGATTTCATTTGCCAAACTGCGGGCTGGCGTGGCCCAAGTGGGCAACGATACCGGGCCTTTCCAACTTAGCCAGCCGTATTTCAACAGCACCCCTTTTGGCACCGATCGCACTTTTAGTGAGAGCGGCCAATTGGCCAATCCAACCCTAAAGCCCGAGATCAGTACGTCCATTGAATTGGGTGCGGATCTGCGCTTCTTCAATGGGCGAGTTGGGCTTGATTTCGCCTATTACAACATCACCAGTCGCAACCAAATTTTGGCCATTCCCCTTACCAACACCAGTGGGTACACCAGCCGGGTGCTCAACGCAGGCAAAATCAAAAACTGGGGCTACGAGGCTACGTTGAACCTCAAGCCGATCGTGAACGAGACCGGCTTCAACTGGGACGTGGACATCAACTTTTCGGCCAACCGCAGCAAAGTGGTGGAACTGGCCGACGGGATTGGCAATTTTGTGATGGCCAGCCGCTACATGAACATCGAGGCCCGCGTGGATGAGCGGATGGGCGCTATGTATGGCATTGGCTATGAGCGGGTTACAGACCAAAACAGCCCCTACTTTGGCCAAGTGATCAACGACTCCCGTGGTCGGCCCGTAGCTAATCCCAACCGGATCCTGCTGGGCAACTACAACCCCGACTGGCTCGCCGGAGTTTACAACACTTTCCGCTACAAAGGTTTCGCGGTGGGTTTCTTGTTTGACATCCGCTACGGCGGGGTAATGTACTCACACACCCAAACCGTGGGCCGCGAGGGCGGGATGATTGCCGAAACGCTGGAAGGCCGGGCCAATGGCTACGACCTCACCCAGCCCGGCAACGGGGTGGTGGCCCCCGGCGTGATCCGCAATGCCGACGGCAGCTTCCGGCCCAACGACGTGCGCCTCTCGGCCCGCGAGTGGCACTCGGCCATTACCAACGGGCGGCGCATTTTGGAGGACATGACCTACAACGCCACTTTCGCCAAGTTGCGGGAGTTCAAAGTCGGCTACACCTTCTCCAACAAAGCCCTCGGCCGCCTGCCCTTCCGCGACGTTAATGTGTCGGTGGTGGGCCGCAATGTGGCCCTGTGGACTGCCGTACCGCACGTTGATCCCGAAACTTCTACCGTTGCTGGTGATCAGATAGTGCCGGGCGTGGAAGATGTGGCCATTCCGTCCACCCGCAGCATTGGTTTTAACCTTAGTTTCCGCTTCTAACTTGACCCCCAACCATGAAAAAACCGAACATATATTCTTTCTTGCTCGTACTGCTGGTCAGTTTTGGCTGTACCCGGCAGTTTGAAGAAATCAATACCAACCCCAACGTGCCGTTGGTCGTTCCGCCCAATCTGTTGCTCCCCGGCATGATCCGCGATGCCTGCAACGACGTGGAGAGTACCACTTGGGGCATCACCAACTTGGCGATGCAGTACAACGCCAAGATCCAGTTTGTGAACGAGGACCGCTACCTTTGGGGCGAGCAAAACACGATCTGGAACGGGATGTACACCCGCCTCCGCGATGTGAACAACCTCATCAATACGGCCCGGGCCGGCAATCAGCGGCGATATGAGGCCGTTGGGCTGATCCTCAAGGCGTGGATGTTCTCCCTGCTGACCGATAGCTACGGGGACGTGCCCTACACGGAAGCTACCAAAGCCAAGACCGACGGCATCAACTTTCCCAAGTACGATCCCCAAGAGCAAATCTATGCCGGTATTTTGGCCGACCTGGCGCGGGCCAACGAACTGATCGTTCAAGGCAACGAGGCGCTCAATGGTGATATCCTCTTTGCCGGCAATGCCGCTCGCTGGCAGCGCTTGGCCAACTCGCTGCGGCTGCGCTATTTGCTGCGGATTTCGGATCGGCGCAATGTGGCCGCCGACATGCAGGCCATCGTGGGCAATCCTGCCCAAAACCCGTTGTTCATCAGCAATGCCGACAATGCCGCCCTGAACTACCTGCCGGCTTTCCCCAACCAGTTTCCGCGCCATACCAGCCGGGTAGGTTCGTTTGACGAGATCCGCAGCAGTGAGACGATGGTCAACACCTTGTTGCGCCTCAACGACTCGCGGCTCACAATTTTTTCGCGGCCCACCTCCGCTACCCAAAGCACGCCCACCCCGGTTTATGTGGGGGTGCCCAATGGGCTGAACGACGTGGATGCACTTCGCTTCAATGGCGGGTCCAATTTTATTTCCCGAGTGGGCACGCTTTACTTTGAAGACGCCATCACTCCGCGTGGCATTCAAGTGGCCCGTGGTGTGATCATGACCTTCGCTGAACTGCAGTTTATTTTGGCCGAGGCCCGCCAGCGCAACCTGATCAGCACCGGCGAGGCCCGCACTTATTATGAAAATGGAATTCGGGCTTCTTTTGAGTTCTATGGCCTGCCCGTTGTGCCCAGCTACCTCACCCAAGAAAATGTGGCCTTTGATCCCGCCAATGCCTTGGTGCAGATTGGGACCCAAAAATGGATTTCGCTCTACTATCAGGGCATGGAGCCGTGGTTCGATTGGCGGCGCACCAACATCCCGCGCCTCATTCCGGGCCGCGACAACCTGAACCAAAACCGGATCCCAGTACGGTTCATTTACCCTACCAGTGAGCAGGGGCTGAACGCCGACAACCGCAATGCTGCCGTGGCCCGTCAAGGCCCCGATGACATCAACACCCGCGTATGGTGGGATGTGCGATAGTGGCCGATGCCATAGTTCTCTGGCCACTCACCAGTTTTGATTGGTAATTGGCAAAGGAGATCAGTTGAAATAAGTGGATTCTTGGTGCAAATTTACCCGTTGGCCCCCGCTTGGTTCACAGACCGTGCTGGGGCCAATCTTTTTGGCTAGGTAAAAACAGTTGTCCTCCGTGGTCTGCTTGGCCAAGCTGCCGGCGTTGGGTCGCTTAGGGCAAACCCTCGCGTTTTGGCAAGATCATTGGCCAGTACCCATTTACCGCCTTACGCACTTGCACTTTTGTTATCAATGAACAAATGGCTACCTTGCTCGCTGATGGTGAGTTGCTTAGATTATTTAAAAAAACACCTAAAATGAATAAAATTTTATTTTTATGGCAAACCATTGGTGCGTTTGGAATAAATAAACAGCATACCCCAAAACAAGCCGAAGAAATTGAGTTGATCAATCACGTAGCCTTGTTAACTTTTTGCATTACTTTTCCTTCCGTCTTCATCATTTATCTCTACTTCGGCAATAGTTACCAATCGTTGCTCAATTTAATCTTGGCCGTTCACTATTTGCTGGTGTTTTTGTTCAACCGAGCAGGCATTCATTTATTTGCCAAAATTTTTCTTTTTTTTATCACCATTCTACACGTATTTCTGTCCGCTTCTACATTTGGTTATGCTGGCAATCTACATTTTATCTACATACCCGTCATCTTTGCCACCATCCTTACTTTTGACAAAACCGAAGCCAAGAGTGTTATCTTCCTGTTTTCAATGATCCTGCTGGCTTTTTTGGTGTTGATCCTTACCGACTTTTCACTGTTTTTGAGCCCCCAAGTGACCTTCGCCCAACAGCGTGCCATCAGTTGGATTTCCATTTATTTGGGAATAGTGGGCAGTATAGTGGTTTCCTATTTTTACATTGATAGATTTACCAAACAAACCCACTTGGTAAAGAAAGCCAATGAGTTGCTGCAAACCAAATTTGATGAACTACAAAAACTCAACACCGAGCTGGATCGTTTTGTTTACAGCATCTCGCATGATCTCAAAGCCCCGATTTCCTCGGTGTTGGGCTTGGTTTACTTGGGCAAACGGGCCAGCGATTTGGCCGAGGCCCACCAGTACTTCGATTTGCAGGATAAAAGCCTCCGTAAGTTGAACGGTTTTATTGCCGATATTATGGACTATTCGCGCAACAACCGCACTGAGCTCCAGTTACAAGCCATTGATTTTGAGGGAGAGATAGCCAATATGCTAGAAATGCAGGCCGACCACCGCCCTGAGCACCAAGTGAAATCGTCGTTCGTCGTTTCACAGGCCACCCCTTTTATCAACGACCGCCACCGCTTGTTGGTGGTGCTCAACAACTTGGTCAGCAATG
>JAYUVL010000371.1:0-5931 GCA_043754075.1 Cytophagales bacterium
TTGAAAGATTGCCTGCCCGGGGTGGATATTTATAAGTGTCCCAACTTGGCAAGTAGCTTAGGCCAGGGCAAAACTCGTTTTGGTGCTGATCTTGGCCCCCAACTGATTGAGCATGGAGTAGAGCCCAAAGTAGGTACGGTTGAGGTAAAGGGCATCTTTGGAGCCGCGTGGCTTTTTGGATTTCTTCAGTTCGTCCATTTTGGCCAGCCGCTCGCCGAAGTTGTAGAGCTGCTGAAAGTAGTCCGCGCTGCCAAAATCAAACTCCCCGGACCGGAAAGGTTTGATGGTCAGCTCCACCATTTCGGAAAACAAGTCGGTGAACAGGCGTTTGAGCTGGGGGGTGTCGTCCTCATAGATGAACTGCAAATCCAAGAACACTTGGTTGAGCGTGGCTTCATCCTTGAAAATGGACGGGCTGATGACCTGAAAATGCTTTTTGTAATATTCCTCGGGGATCACCTTGACGCAGCCGAAATCGATAATGCCCAAGGTGCCATCTGGCTGCAAGAGGAAGTTGCCGGGGTGGGGATCGGCGTGGACCATGTGCATCACGTGCATCTGGTAATCATAGAAATCCCACAACGCTTGGCCGATCTGGTTGCGCACCGCTTGGGCAGGGTTAGTGAGCAGGAACTCATTTAAATGTTGGCCGGGCACCCAGTCCATGGTCAAAATCCGCTTGGACGAATATTCGGGGTAATAACGGGGAAAAAACAGGTGGGGAATGTGGGCGCACTGGGCCGCAATGTGGACGGCGTTCTTCAGCTCAAGCTCATAGTCGGTCTCGGCCACGAGCATTCCCTGCACTTCGGTCATATACATATCAATATCGCGCTCGGTGAGGCCCAACAGCTGGACCGCAAACGGCTTGACAATGCGCAGATCGGAAGCAATGCTATCGGCCACTCCGGGATATTGGACCTTGACGGCAAAGACTTGGCCCACCTTGGTGGCCCGGTGCACTTGGCCAATCGAGGCTGCATTGACGGCATCTTTGGTAAAAGTATCGAAAAGGTCGGCAGGGGTTTTGCCAAAAGCCGAAGCGAAGGTCTTGACCACCAGCGGATAGGACAATGGGGGGGCCGAGTATTGGGCCATGGTGAACTTCTCTTGGTAGGCCGAGGGGAGCAGGTTGCGATCCATGCTCATCATCTGGGCCACTTTGAGGGCGCTGCCTTTCAGTTCGCTCAGGGCATTGTAAATGTCCTTGGCATTGTTTGCGTGCAATTCGGCCTGGGTGGTGTTGCCGTCCACCAATTTCTTGGCGTAGTGCTTCACATAATTGCCCCCAATCTTAACCCCGGTTTGCATGAACTTGGTCGCCCGTTGCACTTTCGTGGTGGGCATACTGTCTAGGTTTTTGACTTCTTTCTCGTCAGGCATGAATTTATACCAATATGAAGGTGAGGGAAGGATTACTCAGTTGGACACACCCAGTATTATATAGGAATGTCTTACCGTTTACTATGCCAACCCAAGAAGGATGGAATGGCATGGGCGGCAGGGGTCAATTGGAAAAGGTGAATTTGACAAAGTCGAATGTTGAATCTACCAAGTTCTTGCCCAACACATCAAAGCTCAGGTTAACCGCCTTTTCAATGGCAGCGTCGGTGCGCTCAAATTCATTGCTAGTGTCTTTGGCCCAGAAGCGAAGCAGAAACTGCATCTGCCACCACATGAGACCCGCGTAGCGGTCGGTAAGGAAGGCGCGATCCGACACTTCGCCCGAATAAATGCCATCATTGATGACTTCCTTGATGTACGCTTCAAATTCTTTGTGCAATTCGCCCAGTACATCCGGCCCACCCAGCCAAGTCTTGGACTTGAGGGTGAAAACGGCAAAGCTCCGGGCATTTTTGAGCCGCTCGATCAAGGCGTAATACATGGTCAATACCTTTTCACGGGCCGAGTATTCCGCATAAACCGCATCCTGTTTGATCAGTTGGACAGTAGCCCGGAACGTATCGGCCCAGATCAGCGCCTCCAACTGCTGAAAGGAACGGGCATGGTCATAAAATTCTTTCTCGGCCATCCCGGCCTCCTTGGTAAATTCATAAACGGTTTTGGGCCGTTTGCCGTGGGAAAGAACATAATCAATGTACTTTTCTTTGAGAGTATCCATACGTGTTATGCTGGTTTGTGTCTTATCGGTGAAATACAAAGCCATCCCGTCAATGGGGATGGTGAGTGTCGATGGCGTGTGGCAAGGGTATCATTGCCCAAAACGCAGTATTGCTGTGAAGATAACCTCAGTTCCAACCAAAAGGTTTGTTGACCTTTTTCTTCTGCTCCAGCAGCCCGTCCACTTTGAGGAGCAGTTTATTGAGCACTGTCCGGACGTTCTCCTCCAAGGGCGCATTCACATTGACTTTGCTTGCCCCTTGCGGCGACCTCGGGCGGGCGGCTTTGGCCAATCGCTCCAGTTTCTGTTGATCAAATTCGGAGGTTTCCAGGGCCTTGATCTGGAGCAGCCCCTCAATCAGCTCGATGTCCATGCTGGTGACGATGCTCTCCAAGTTCTGAACGCGCTGTTCAAGTTCGGCGCTGTACGCTTGGAGGTTCTTTGCCTCTTCAATAAACTTCTTGAGATCTTTTTTGCTCATTGGCAACTCATTACCGGTGACGATCCGGATGATTTTGACGGCAGCAATGGAGATAATTCCCGTAATCGGGACCATAAAAACAAGCACTTCGGGAGAAAACATAGTAGTTTAAGTTTTATATAGGGTGGAGGGTTGGCCAATAAAGGTTAGAACGAAAATCGTTTAAAATAGTTAGGACAAAAGGTACTTTGTTTTACCCAATAGCGGCAAAACCAAAAAATGAGGGCCCGTGATTTGGGTGGGGCACTTCGCTGGCTGAAATAACGGTAAATTACCCTATCTTTCAGCCAAAATAAATGGCTTACCGCACTTTAAACTCAGGACAATGAGAAAGCAAATCGGATGGATCGCCTTTTTTTGGCTCAGCCTCGGGGCCGGAGCGGTGGGCCAGGACATTAAGCGCTACGACAATCCCAAGGCACAAATCCTGCTGGGGGTGGATGTCCCGGCCAATAAAAAATGGTTTCTGACCAGTGGCATAGTAGCTTCGCCCGCCGACACTACGGCGGCGGTGGGCACTCCCGCCCGCTATGGCGACACCTACACCCAAAGCATAAGCACCCTGAAAAAAATCGAGGACATCCTCAAAAGTGCGGGCCTCAGCCTAAATCAAGTAGTGTTTCTTCGGATCTACCTTGTCCCCGACAAATTCAAAAATGGCCAGACCGATTTTGAAGGCTGGTTCAGGGCTTACGGCAAGTTCTTTGTCAATGACACCAACCCGAACAAAGTGGCCAGGACCACCGTGGGGATCAATGCCCTGGCCAATCCCGATCTACTCGTTGAGATCGAAGCCATCGTGGCCTATTGATCAGGGGCGGCAGGCCAGCACACCCAGTACATTGACCTACAGGTGATTGACCAACGCAAAGGCTAGTTTGCCAAATCGACAATCCGTTTCCACTAAGTAGCACAGTTCCAGCCGGTAATGGTAGCGGCTTAACGTACCATCAGGGAGGTGCAATTCATAGCTATGTGCCCCTATTTTTTTGATCGGGCACAACTGCCCAAACCTTTCGGCAAAAGCCCATACCTGCCCTTTTGGTTCACAGAAATAGAGCTTGGCGGCCACCTGCGCGAGCTGCGGGTGTGGAACTTCGCCCAGAACAAAGATTCCCTGCGCGCCAATGTAAGCACCGTGTACGGGGCCGCCATACCCGCTGGGATGATCGGCCTGTGGCGGCCCGAGGTGAGGAGTTCTCCCTTTCCCTTGGAAAATCAGGCCGGTGCCCAGATGGGGCGAATGGATGCATCCGACACCACGCGGGTGGTCGTGTCGTGCCCCGTCCAGCGGCGCGTGTGCACCAGCTCCACCTTTGAAGTGCCGGGCCAAGACATCATCAATGCCTGCCGGGCCGATGCCACGCGCAAGCACCAGGCCTACTTGGCCGCCGACCTCGAGGCTGCCCTGAATGCACGCGCTGCCCAACTGGCCACCGCCAACCAGAATGCCTGCCTGGGTGCCGCCGAAACGTTCACCTGCGCCTATGCCCCCAGCGAATACCACCACACCCTGTACTACTATGACCAGGCCGGCAACCTGGTGCAGACCGTGCCGCCCAAGGGCGTTGTCCCCGACGGCACCGGCAACCACGCCATGGCCAGCCGCTACCGGCACAACAGCCTGGAACAGCCCCGCTGGCAGCGCACCCCCGACGCGGGCGAGGCCAACTTTTACTACGACCGGGCCTCGCGGATGCGCCTGAGCCAGAACGCCAAGCAGGCCCTCCTGAGCCAGTTTTCCTACACGACCTACGACATCCACGGGCGCACCGTCCAGGTGGGCCAGCTTGCCGATACCCAGAACCGGGGCGCCGCCGCCCTGACCCTCGAAGCCGACGCCCACCTGACCTTCCCCCAGGGCCGGGCCGCCACCCTTGGCCTCTCCCTGGCCCAAATCACCTACACCCAGTACGATGTGGGCAACAGCGCGGCCGGCACGCCCGCCATCACAGCCCTAAGCTTCAAGCAAACCAACCTGCGCGGCCGCGTGAGCGCCACCTCGGTGGCCCACAACGGCACGGACAAGAAGGCCAGCACCCTGTACAGCTACGACCCCCACGGCAACGTGGCCGCCCTGGTCCAGACCGTCGACTACCTCAACAAGAAGATCGAGTACCAGTATGACCTGGTCAGCGGCAAGGTGAACCGGGTGGACTATCAGGCCGGCCTGCCCGACGCCTTCAGCCACCGCTACCGCTACGACGCCGCCGGGGAAACGGTTTCCAACCGCCTGACCACCGTGGAGACCAGCGTTGACGGGCGCATGTGGGCGCTGGAGGCCGAGTACCTCTACTACGCCCACGGCCCGCTGGCCCGCACCGAGCTGGGCCACTACAAGGTCCAGGGCCTTGACTACGCCTATACTCTCCAGGGCTGGCTCAAGGGCGTCAACGACGCGGGCGGGACCGACGCCGACGGCCAGGCCAACACGAAAAGGGCCAACTTCGCCCCCGACGCCACCGGCTTCCGGCTGCACTACCATGCCGGCGACTACCAGCCCCTGGCGGGCCCGGGCCCGGCCGACCCGGCCGTGATGACCGGGCTGTTCAACGGCAACATCGCCGCCATGCAGACCCGGATCCCGGGCCCCGGGCCCCAGCTCATGGCCTACCGCTATGACCAGCTCAACCGCATCCGGCAGAGCGGGGCCTTCCAGCCCAACGGCACGGCCCTGGGCAACACCTACGCAGAAAACTTTGCCTACGACCCCAACGGCAACATTACCGCCCTCACCCGCCACGGGGCCACCGGCAACCTGACCGACAACCTGGCCTACAACTACCGCGAGGCGGGCAACAACCGCCTGCACGACGTGGCCAACCCCGCCACCGGCGGGCTGCCCGGCCAGGCGGTGAACAATTACGGGTACGACCCCATCGGCAACCTGACGCGCGACGTGTCGGGGGGCATCACCGACATAGACTGGACCGTGTACGGCAAGGTGAACCAGGTGACCAAAAACACTGGCAACGTAAACTACCTCTACGACGCCACCGGCCAGCGCGTGGCCAAGACCGTGGGCGGGGTGGTGACGCACTATATCCGCGACGCCTCCGGCAACGTGATGGCCATCTACGAAAACGGCACCCTGAAGGAACTCCCCATCTACGGCTCCTCCCGGCTGGGGGTGTACAAAGTGCCCGCCGCAGGCTTGCAAACCGACCGGAACAAGCTAACTTTGGGACGGCGGGAATATGAGCTAAGTAACCACCTGGGCAACGTGCTGGCCGTGGTCTCCGACGCCAAGCTGCCCGAAGCGCGAGTCCTTTCCCATACGGACTACTATGCCTTCGGCAGTGCCATGCCCGGCCGCAGCGGCGGGGCG
>JAYUVL010000372.1:0-4906 GCA_043754075.1 Cytophagales bacterium
CGACTCTATCTGGGTCAGGGTGAGCAGATCTTGCACCAACATGCTCAAGCCATCAAGGCTCTTGGCCGCTTTTTTGAGAAACTTGTAGCGCACGTTCTCATCGTCAATGGCCCCATCAAGCAGGGTAAGCACAAAGCCTTGAGCGGCGAAGAGGGGGGTTTTCAGCTCGTGCGATACATCGGCAATGAACTCGCGCCGGAATGCCTCCAGCTTTTTAAGCTCCTCAATCTCTTTTTGTTTGCGGTTGGCGTAAGCCTCGATCTCGCGTTTGACCACCCGGAGCGGGTTATTGCTTTCGCGCACGGTTTCCACGGTCTGGCTCTTGAACTCCTTGCGGTTGAATTTGTCGATGGCCCCATAGATTTCGCGGATCTCCCGAAAAATCAGGTATTCAAAAACGACCGAGTTGAGGATAAAGGTGGCCGAAAAAGACAACAGCCCCACTACAATCAACTCCGTGGCGGTGGATGAGGGCAGTAGCGAGAGGAAAGCCAACGTGGCCAAGCACACTGCCGAGGCCAGCAGAAACGCGATGAGCCGAGAATTGAGCCGCATAATTCATCTTAACAGGTTGCTCGGGCTTGAGCTGGGGCAAATGTGCCATTTCTGGCGCAATAAACCAATATTGGGGCAATATTAGCCCAACCACTCAAACTTATAGCCTACGCCCTTCATCGTCTTGATAAAGTGCTCCCCGATCTTTTCCCGGATCCGCCGGATATGGACATCCACCGTGCGTGCCAGCACGTACACATCGGCCCCCCAGATATTTTGCAACAGCTCGTCCCGGTTATATACTTTGTCGGGATTGCTGGCCAGAAAGAACAGCAGTTCAAATTCTTTCTTCGGGAGGGGGATTGGTTCGCCGCCCTTGGACAGGGTGTAGCTGGTGCGGTCAATGATCAAGTCTCCCACCGCGATCTGGTTGTGCCCCTCGGCCACTTTCTTCGACTCCCGGCGAAAGATGGCGTTGATCCGGCTCATCAGCGCGCGCGGCTTGATGGGCTTGGTCAGGTAGTCGTTGGCCCCGGTGTCAAACGCAGCCACTTCCGAGTATTCCTCCGAGCGGGCGGTGAGAAAAATGATATAGGCCGTTTTGGTTTCGGGAAGTTCGCGGAGCAAGCGGCAGGCCTCCACCCCATCCATCACTGGCATCATGATGTCCATCAACACCAGTTCGGGCTGAAACCCGACGGCCACCTGCAATGCCTTTTTGCCATTATTGGCCGATCTTACCTCGTAACCCTCTTTCTCGAGGTTATAGGTAAGCATTTCAATGATATCCGGCTCATCGTCCACTACCAGAACTCGGTGACCTTGCGGGTTCATGTAAAATTGCGGTTAAGTAGCTACAAAGTTAACCGCCCTAAAGTTAAGGAATGTTTCGGTTGAATTAAGAGTAGGTTAAGTTTTGTTCTCCGACGGCTCTTGGCCCACCCCAAAGCGGCCAATGGGCCGGGTTAGGGTGGGGAAATCGCAAATCCTTCAACATTTTTGTTTAAAGCGTTAACTTTGTGGCCTAATCCTGATTTCATGAAAAACCGGCTGTTTTCCTTGCTCTCCTCATCAGTTGGGTTTCCGGGCAGGTTGTTGGGGGGGGTGTTGTTGTTTTTTGGTGCTTGCGCGTGTGACCAAACCGGTCAGGGAAGTGGCAAATCCGAAGGAGTGCGCGGCGAACCAGTACTGGTGTTGCAGCCGGCCCCAGCCTTTAATGCCGACTCGGCCTACGCCTTCATTGCCAAGCAGGTAAGCTTTGGCTACCGGATCCCCAACACCGAGGCACACCGTCGCTGTGGCGATTACCTGATCGGGCAACTCAACCAGTACGGCTGGACCACTTACAGCCAAGCCTTCGAGGTGGCGGCCTACAATGGCACCATCCTCAAGTCGCGCAACATCATCGGGGCGCTGAACCCCGGGGCCCCAAAACGGATCATTTTGGCGGCCCACTGGGACACCCGCCCGGTGGCAGATCAAGAAAAAGAAGCCAGCCAACAAATGGCCCCCATTGCCGGGGCCAATGACGGGGGAAGTGGCGTGGGCGTACTGCTCGAGGTTGCCCGCACCATGGCGGCCGACTCGGCCAAACTGGGTTTTGGGATCGACATTATTTTCTTTGACAGCGAAGATCACGGCCAACCCGAGTTTGACCGTGGCCCCGCCCGGCCCGACAGTTGGTGTTTGGGGGCCAAACACTGGGCCGCCAACAAGCACGTGCCCGGCTATAAGGGCTATTATGGCATCCTGCTCGACATGGTGGGCGCGGCCGGGGCACGCTTCTACCAAGAAGGTGTGTCGCTCGAGTATGCGCCCAGCATTGTTCAAAAAGTATGGACCATTGGCCACAAGCTGGGATATGGCGAATTTTTCGTGATGGAAGGCACCCCGGGCATCATCGATGACCACCGGTACATCAACGAAATAGCGGGCATCCCCATGATAGACATCATCCAGTATCACCCCCGGACTGGGTTTGGTGATTTCTGGCACACTCACAACGATAACATGGGCATTATCAGCAAGGAAACGCTCAAGGCAGTGGGGCAAACGCTCATGCAAACGCTTTATAACGAAGTAGCCCCAGCAGTGCCCGGCCCTGCGCAGTAAAAGCGAGGTTGCGGGACGAACCACCCAAGTGATTGAGCCCCAACTTGAACGGGCAGTCGCCAAAGGGCATTGGCCGCAAAAAGCAGCAGCCCCTGCACAGCTGGTGGAAAGACCAATCACCAGAAGTCCCCTGCAAGCGACTTGCCCCAATCCGCTGTCCGTGACCGGGGAACCAAAAAGCCAATTGGCGGCCCAGTATTGGCCAAGCCAACTAAAACCGCCACTGGCTTGTATTGATATTGAATGAACCCAGATAGTGCCTAACCCAGCTTCCATGACCAAACGTTTACCAGCGCAAATATTGCCATCACCGGCTGCCGTTGCGGCAAAGTACTTGCAGCGGTAGTTTTAAACCTTGCCACTGGCCATGAAATCATTTAGGATGTTCCACCGTTTGTTCGGATTGTGGGCCGGACTATTTCCCGTAGTTGCCGGGGCCCAGATCAGTATCCAACCTGTGCCCCAGCAGCACCATGCCCCCGAATGGGCCCAAACCCCGTCGCGGTTCCGGCCAGAGGCCGATACCATCCGGCTGTCCTTGCCATTTTTTGACGATTTTACCACCGCCAACAAGCCCTGGGCGCGTCGTTCACCCTCGCCGGATATGCCAGACACCACCCGGTGGGAGCACCGCAGCGGCGTATATGTCAACAATTCTTATGGTGTGCGGCCCCCATCGTTCAACGTGGCCACGTTTGACGGTATCAATTGGCAGGCCAAACCCTACAACTTTGAAGATCCCTTTGCCCAGGGCGAAGCCGACAAGCTTACCTCCCGCTATATCGATTTGTCGGCGCTCACAGGGGCCGACAATGTAGTGTTCAGCTTCCACTGGCAGTCTCAAGGGCTGGGCGAGCGGCCCGACCCCGACGATAATATCAGGCTTGAGTTCCTTACGCGCCGGGGCGATTGGGTGGTGGCTTGGCAACAGAGCGGAGGCCTGGGCCTGACCGAGTTTGCCTATGTGCCCATTGCAGTCATTGATCCGGCTTATTTCCACCGCAATTTTCGCTTCCGTTTTGTGGTCAATACCCGCCAATCGGGGATGTTCGACACGTGGAACATCGATTATGTGTTCCTCAACCGCGACCGGCGGGTGGAAAACGAAAACCTGCTCGATATCGCCGCCAGTACAATCCCCCAGTTGTTGATCATCGGGCCTTACTCGGCCATGCCCATTGATCAATACTACACTTTTCAGCAACGGGCCATAGTGCGCGATACCATCAATACGTTTGTCAACAACTTGGACAACCGTTTCAATGTGTTTTCCTACGATGTCACGGTCACCGAATTGAACAGCCGCCGGCTCCTGACTGTTCTCACCGATACCACGTCCCTGATCCAGCGGCAACAGCGCCAGTTCCGCATCTTTGGGGTCACCACCGACCGCCGGCCCAACCGCCAGCTCCGGGTGCCCACTGGCCTGCCGCGCATGGTGCTAGAGACCAAGTTTCGGCTCAACACCCGGGAATCCGACAACATTGTGCCGGGTGTCAACTTTCGCAACAATGATACCATTGAGAGCCGCGTCGTACTGGATAATTATTTTGCCTATGACGATGGCAGTGCCGAGTATGGCCTCTCGTTTAGTCAGCGTTTTGGCCGCTTGGCCTACCGCTATGACCTGCCCAGCCCCGGAATTCTCACCCATATTGATGTCAATTTTGTACCCATCGGCATTAATTTGACTGGGGAGACCTACAACTTAAGGGTATGGAAAAATATCGAGGGCTCCGGGGCCAAAGATTCCATCCTGTTGATCCAAAATACGTTTGTGGAGTATCCCGACAGCACCAACCGCTTTACCCGCGTCCGTTTAAGCCGCTCACTGCCCGTAAGCGGCACGTTCTACATAGGAGTGGAACAACTGACCGACAAGAACCTCACCTTGGGCTTTGATCGCAACAACAATACCAGTGACCGCATCTATTTCAACGTGACCAACCAATGGGTGCAGAACACCAACCCCCGGATTCAGGGCAGTATCATGCTCCGCCCGGTCTTTGCCACTGCCACGCTCACTGCCGTGGATGACGATCCCTTCGCGGATCCAGACGCCGTGCTCATCTACCCCAATCCAACCAACGGGAGAGTACAGATCCAAGGTAAAATCAGCAGCGCAAAAATTGTAGATTTACAAGGTCGAACCTTGTTGGAAAAACGCTTTGAACGCTTTGAAAATCAGAAATTTTTCGATCTTTCATCCCTGCCGGATGGGGTCTATCTGATGCAATATTTTGGGGAATCGGAGGTTGGAACTAAAAAGATAGTTTTGTTCAAATAGCAATTTCCATGC
>JAYUVL010000373.1:0-12399 GCA_043754075.1 Cytophagales bacterium
ACTGACCTCGGCATTGACATAAAAATTGTCCAAGATCACATACTCCCGGGCCAGTGCATGGTGGTTGGGGGTGACCCGCTCAGGAAACAGGCAAAGGGAAGTATCACCATTTCCGCCGGCCAAATCGCCAAAAACCTGATCGTAAGTCCGATTTTCCTTGATGATGTAAAACACATACTTGATAGGGGAGGGGTCGCCCACTTTTCGGGGTACGGGGTTTCCGGCTTCACCTTCGGAGGTGCTTTCCCGTTCTTTGGTGTAGGGAGTGTTTTCGTAGGCCAATTTGGAGTATTCGGCCATGGCGGCCCCGTCGGGCAAGTCAATGACCGATAGAGAGCCTTTCATCAGCCCGCCAATGTATTGGGTATCCTGATCGCGTTTTTGGTAGGGATTGGGCCCTTTTGGATTTGCAAAGGAAGCACCTCCCTTGCCATTGGTCACGAATATCTGGTTGCCGATTACTTTGACCGAGGTGGGGTACCAACCCGTTGGGATAAAACCTCGGCTCTGGCTTTTGCCCGGCTCGGCCACATCAAACACGGCCAAGCAGTTGTTATCCGCATTGGCAATAAAGAGCGTTTTATCGTCCTCGGCCAGGGCCACGGCGTTGGGGGTGCTGCCCAGTGGCGCATTGGGGTACAGCGAAGTGGTCAAGGTCTCCACTGTTTTGTGCAGCTTGGCATCGATCACACTGACCGTGTTGTCATTGCCATTGGCCACAAAAACAAAACGGCCGTCTTTGGTAAAAGTAAAATCGCTCGGATGGCTGCCCGTGGGCACTTCGGCCAATGTTTTCAGATCATTGGTGGCCAAGACCAGCATTTTGGATCCGCCCCAAATGGAGATCCAGAGTTCGGTTCGGCTGGGGGACAACGCACAAGCGTACGCCTCTGCCGGCAACTTTAGCGTTTTTACGGTCTTTTTGGTGGCCAGGCTGATCACATAGAGCGAACTGTCTTCTTTGGTGACGGCGAACAACTGTTGGTTGGCTTCGTTCAGGGCAATGCCCGTAACCCCGATCTTTTGTTTGGGCCACGGTTTGCCCAAGACCAGCGAGTCGGTCAACGACAGTTGCTGGTTGGCGATGCCATATACCCAGATACAGTTATCATTGCTACCGGAAGCATAAAGCTTGGTCTCCGCTTGATTGAAGGCCAGCCCATACCACGCAGCGTTTATCGCAATTTCCGACAATACTTTTTTTGGGTTGAGCAATGCGATGGTTTGTTTGCCCTGGCCGTTGTGGGTCACGGCCAAATACTTTTTGGAAGGTGACACCACCAAGTTCATGGGGAAATCACCCAATGGCAGGTTGCGGCCGGCCGGGGTGAGTGACCAGCCGTTGGGCAAGGTGAGCCGTTGGCGGCGGAGCTGGGCAAAATCTACCTGATCACTTTTTTGCTGACAAGCAAATAGTGCCACCGAAGTTAACCAAGCAAGAATCAATCGTTTCATGGGATGAGGAGTTTCGGCGGCCAAATTAGCAAAACAAAAGTAGGATAAGCCAATAGCTGGGTTAACAAATGGTGATCTTTGGCAACCACCCGGTCTGCGGAAACGCAGCACAATGACCCACCCAATGATATTGCGCTAACCTTTTTCTTGTTTTTCCTAATAAATCTGGGTAAAAAGCCAATAGAATTGCCCGATAGAAAATTTCTGAAGAGGTGTTACAATGTAAGATCTGCCCCGTATGTATGTTTTTTCATGCGCATAAACTGCTTGCGCTTTGTTGGAATCAGGCTTCCACCCGCCCGATTTTAGCTTTGGCGGCCCGTTTTCCCGTTTTTTTGATTGTCAAAGGCTATTTCGTCCCTGATATTACGAGCGTAATAAGCCTATTACTAAAGCGCTATTTTTTTACAAATTAGGCCGGAAAGTTGAAAGTAAGTTAGTATTCATAGCAAAATTCCAAGAAGATGACATTTTGATAATTTCTGGAAACTGCTGATGTTTTTACTTACTCAAACAATGGCCTTGACCATGAAAAGATACTTACTTTCTGCCCTCACTATCCTCGTAACTTTGGGCAATCTTCAAGCGGCAGATTTTTACTGGCGCGGCGACAATGGGAACTGGAGCGATGGCACCAAGTGGTTTGATAGTCCAGTAGGAGGATCTGCCCGCAACGCAGTGCCCACCGCAGCCGACAATGTGTTCTTTAACGCCAATTCGTTCACTTTGGCCGGCCAAACGGTGGCCGTGGATGTGGCCGCCACCTGCCTCACGATGAATTGGACCGGGGCAACCAACACCCCAACCTTTACCATCGCCAATCCATTGACCATTTCCGGGGAGCTGCTGTTTATCCCCGGCATGACCGTGGGTGGGGCGGGGTTGGTTACTTTTAATGGCACTGGCGCACTGAACATCAATATGTCCGGCCAAACCTTTGGCGGGGCAACGGTTTTTAACAATGCAACTGGCAACTGGACCCTGACTGGGGCTTTTGCCACAGCGGGTGCTCTGACCCTGACGGCGGGCGCCCTCACCACCACCGGCGGGGTGACCGTGGCTTGCGGTCGGTTCATTCACAATACGGCTCAAGCTGTTAACTTGGGGACGAGTGTGGTCACTATCTCCGGGGCGGGCACCGGGGCAGGGACTTCGCCGTTTGAGACTACCAGTGCGGGGACTTTCACCAGCGCGGCAGCCACTTTCAATTTTACCAATACCGCTTCGGTGGCCAGCGAAGTTCGCTTGGGCACTACGGTGCGCACCTACGGGAACTTCATTTTTGCGGCTCCCGCCGCGACCACCAAATCAATTGCCCTCATTGGGGCCGCCTCCCACACCTTGGGCGCAGTAACGCTCGGGGGCAATGTTTCGCTGACCACCCCGACGAATGCCTACACGTATGCTTCGCTGACGGCCGGGGCCAGCACCGAGCCCGCTGTTTTGGTGAGCTTGGGCGGCAACAGCACCTTTACCGGGTTGGTGAACATGGGGGACAATACTGGTTTTCAAACTGCGACCGGTTCCATCAACAGCTTTGCTGCCGTCACGATCGGCGCCAGTACGTTGGGCGGGGCGGGCGCGGTGAATTTCAACGGGACTAATATCTATTCGGGCTTGGTCACGCTGGCCAACAACGCCATTGTATCGTTCAATGATATAGATACTTTCAATGCTGGGATCACGGGTGGAAACGACGTTACCACGGGTTTTTCGCTTTCGGGTAATGCAGCCGCCCAAACAACTTTCGCGACGGGTGGCACTGTGGCTTTTGGGGCCAATTTGCGTGGGGCCACGGCGGCCAACATCTTCTCGCGGCGCAGCATCACCTCCAGCCAGCCATTTACCTTCGGCAACAACGCTGGCAACGGAACTGCCCTCAACTGGTGCGAGAACGGTGGGGTGATCAACATGAGCGCGGCCGCAGCTGCTGTTACCCTCAACCGGGATGCCCGGATGAACTTCAAGGGCGCGGGCAACAACGTATTCCAGGCCATTACGGCTACCGACGGCGGAACGGGGGCTGGTGGCCGCAATTTACAGTTCATGAATACGGGCACCTTGACATTCAACGGTGCGCAAAACCTCAATAGTTTGGGCAACCTCATCAATGTGGCCAATACGGGGACATTTACGGCAAGTGGCACATTTACTACGGGCCCTGCCAATAGCCTGACCCTTGCCAGCACTGTCACCTCAGCCACTTTTACCGGGGCTGTCAATATTGGAGCAACTAATACGGTGAATATCAATAATTCGCTCAATACCCAATTTGGGGGAAATTTGATTTTCGGTAATAGTACAAGCCCCACCCGCACCAACTTTATTGTGAGCAACAATGTCGATAACTTTTCGGTAGCCTTAACCGCGAATTTTGGGAATGAAAACGATTTTACTTCCAATAATGCTGGCACATTTACCGTAGGTGGGGTAACTGCCATAGGTTTAAACAATACATTTACCTTGAACAGTGCTGTCACTACGGCAACTTTTAATGGACAAGTCGATTATTCTGTTGGTGGGGGTAATACCGTTATCACTTATAACAACTCTGGAGCTATTTCTTTCAATAATGGCGTCACTACCGTTGGCGCGGTAAATACGTCGCTCACGGTGAATTTCACAAACCCGGCAGGTACTACTTACACCAATCCAGTTTCCTTAAGTGCAACGGGTACTGGAGTCTTGAACTATCGCTTTTCTGGCGGGCAGACGGCAACCATCAATGGTGATTTTTCCTTCACGGCTGCCTGTACCAGCACCATCAACGTGACCAATACCGGGGCAAGCCCAGCCAATCTTTCATTGTCTGGGGCGTTGAATCGCAACTGGGTGGGCGTCACGGTGTCCAACCTCAATGCCAGCCCTGCCAACATCGTACGGGCTTATTCTTACGTAAATGCTGGCGGCAACACCGGGATTGATTTCCGCAACAACAGCACAGCAAATAACCGCACCTATTTCTGGATGGCAGGTGGCCCCCAAGCTGGCACCAACACCCTGTGGAACAATCTCAATAACTGGTCGTTCGAACCTGATTCTTACGTACCCATTGGTTGTTTGCCCACCGTAGCCGACTCGGTCGTCTTTGGCCACCACGATATTTCCTTCTCGCCCACCAACGCCACGGTGGATGTGAACGGCAACTACGCCGTGGCCGGGATGCGCTGGTCGGCTACGGACGTGACCCCCGCCAATCCCATCTTGCGCAGCGTGGGCGGGGCTACCCGCACGCTCACTTTGGCTGGGGCCTTTGATTGCTACCGTGCCGCTGGCAATGTGACTTTCCAAAACGAAAGTGCAACCAATCGCCTCAATTTTACCTTTACTGCCGCTAGACGGGTGCCCGCTAATGGTTTTAATGACATCCGCAGCGGCGGGGTCAATTTTCCCCGCGAAGTTATTTTCAATGGCAACGCCGACAATTCCCGTTGGCGCTTGATAAGCAATTTCAGTGCGCGGATCGATGCTGGGGGCAATCCAACCAACAACGGCTCAGTATATTTGCAGCGGGGCGAATGGTGGTGCAATGGGCAAGATGTCGTCTTGGGCCGATTCAATGCCCGTAGGTATGGCGCAGTCGACTTCTTGGCACCCCACCGCTTGGAGATGGATGGCGACACCGACTGGACCATCCAAGGGCGGACGGGCGGATTGACGGGAGGCTCGGTTCCCAACGATCAAGTAGTCGATCTTCAGGGCGACAATTTTACTTTTAATACGCCCAGTACCGATGCCTACTTCTATTTTACCGGGGCCAGTTTGGACAGCACGGCCGATACCGAAGGTTCCTGGGCGAACTTTGCCCTTGGCCGAAGCGCCAACGTGGCCCGCACAGTGCCGGGCATCAGCATTGGCAACCGCCACAACGACATTGACATCAACGTGGATGGTCAAATCACTGCCTTCGTTTTTCGCAACCTCTACCTTCACCCAGTCGCGCTTGGCTTTCAGCGGCAGATATACATCCAGACTTGGAACGACGACAATACCCAGTTGATCTTCACCGGCCAAGTGGATTTCAGCAACAATACCAACCAGAATCCGGCCAATGATGTGGGCACCGTGGTTCGATCCAGCAACCGGATACCGGATGCCACGTGGTCCAATGTCAACCGGTTTGAGCGGACGGTGACCATCGGTAACAATTCCAACATTACTTTTTGGGGCAACTACCGCTTTATGGCGCCCGTCAATGTGGCAGCTTTGGCCATTGTTACCTTTGAGCGGAGCGGCGGTGGCGCCAGCACCTACCGCTTCGATGCCAATGTCAGTCTTGGCCAAGCCGTCATTGCCAATTTCCGGAGCCGGGTGCTTTGGCCCGTTCCCAATACGGCCCTCACCATCGGGACCGATGCCATCGCTTACGTGGGCAATGTGCCCTCGTCCGCTGTTTTCCCGACGGAATACGTTTTTGGGGGCAATTACAACAATTGGCAAAACATAGAGCTGGGTACGCAGGGCCGCTTGATCCTCAATAATGGCGAAGGCGCAACGCCCGGCCCCACCATTACCAACGACATCGTGAACTTGACCTTTGGCGAGTTTTCCATCGTGGAACTCAGTACAGAGCTCAATACGACCAACACTCCGGGCACCCCCAGAACTAGGGTCACGGGCACCATGTCCTCGAGCTTCTTGGGAGTATGTTCTAGCTGGGCCACCCTGCGCTCCATCTTGGAAGGCAAGCAGGCTGATCTGATCGTGAACAGCGCCCAAACGGTCAATGCGCTGGTGGTCAAAGATGTAAACGTGGTAGAGAATGTAGCCATGATCGATGTCACCATCAATGCAGGGGCGGATGCTGGCAACAATAGCGGGGCCAACAGCTTGAGCTTCAGTGGTGCGCGCACTGGCCGCAACTTCTACTGGGTGGGGGGTACCAACAAAAATAAAACCGCCAACACTTACCGCCGGCCCAGCGATACGAACTATGACGGCGTCGTTGATGACAATGGTGACAATGTAAACTGGAGCAACCCGGCCAATTGGTACACCGAACCAGAAGCCAGCCCAGTCCGGACCAATTTAACGGCGGCCATGATCTCGGCCGACAACCAGTGTGTGCCCACTATCATTGACAACGTCTATTTCATCAATGATGGTTTTATTGGGGGCACCAATACCGGGGCCAATGTGTTTGTCAACCGGCGCAATGTGCTCATGGACATTCCCCAAGGCCAGGCCAAGAATTTTATTTGGAATATTACCGCCGCTGCGTTTGCCGCAACGGGCAACGCTGGGGCCGGGTTTATCGCTTCTTGTGCTGGAGCTAATTGTAATGGGCCAGCCGTTTTTACCAACGAACAGCAGCCCATCCTGCCCACTACCGAGATGCAAATCGCGGGCAACTTACAATGGAGCACTCCAGGAGCCGCCCTTAGCACGGGCACAGCTGCGGCCGAAACGGTGCTGCGCAACAATTATATCTCGCGCTTTGCCTTTATCGGGCAAGGATCGTCCGGTTCAATCACCACGCACACCATCTTGAGCAACGGTCAGCGTTTTGCGGGCGAAGTGTTCTTTGATGGTCGCTACAGCCATTGGACCCCGCTGGATGCCACTGATTTGAACAGCCACCTGCAAGCCACTTCGTTCCCCACTCCGCCGGGCACTGCTCCGGGCGGCAATACGGCTTGGTCGCGCGCCAGTATCATCATCAACCAAGGTGCTTTGAACATGAGTGAGGCAACTCCCAAACGCATCAACTTGGAAGGTGACTGGACGATCAGCGCGCTGTTCCACTGGGCCCAATTCGATGCTTCTACCAGCGAAGTGGTGTTTGACGGTTCGGCAGATGGGGGAGCCAATGCCAACAATGCCAATATTAACATGGCAGAAAACATTCGAGTGCCAGCTCCCAACCAGCCCGTCAACTCTCCGGCCAGCGACCCGAACCGGGAGTATGATCCTCGCCGCCGCCGCTTTTACGACCTTACCGTGAACAAGCGCCAAAACGATTGGGACGTACGCATCCTCAATTCTCCGGTGACCGTCTTGCGCAACATCAACATCACCCGGGGCCGGCTGTGGGACAATGACGAAGGTGGTTCGGTTCCGATGCAGATCAAGGGCAAAGTGGGCGGTACTGGCACCATTACTATGGGGGCAGGAACAACGCTTAACTTGGGGACCAATAATTTTCCGGGTTTTGACAACCGCTTTGGGGACAACACCACGGTGACCTGGAACTGGGGCACTGAGTTTGCCAACACGGTGAACGGCTACCCGACCACCTTCCCGCTGGGCTACCAAAAAGCGGATATTGTACTGCACGAGAACAGTAACGTAATCTATTGGTTCCATGGTCATCAGAACGTTTCCATCGTACCCAACTATGGCAACCTGACCCTGGTTAACCCCAATAATGCAGTGACTGATTTCAACACCGGTTACAATGCGCTGCGCAAGCGCCATCTGATCAACGAACCCGCCATCACCGGCAATGTGACCTATGGCAACTATGGCCCCAACTCGAGCACCGTTCCCGTCCCTGCCATAAGTCATGGAGGCACCCTGACCGTCAAGGGATCTTTTGATATCCAAGGCGGCATTGATTTCTTGGACAATGGCAATCAGGTAACGTTTTTGACCGGGGCCGGGGCCAATGCCACCCGTACTTTGCGAGTGGGTCAACGTGGCTTCTTGACCCTTGGCTCTGGCACCGATGCTACGTCGCTTGATGCCTCCGACCGGACGCTGATCCTGGCCAACATCGCCACCGTGTTCCCGGCCAACTATACTGCCCTTGATCTGGATGCCACCAGCTTTGTCCTTTACAATGCCGGCGTGGCTCAAACAGTCCAAGGATTGTCTGGGGCCGGCAATGCCAGCTATGGCCATCTGATGATTGCCAACCGGAGCCGGGCCGACGCTCCACCTTTCGCCAATAAAACCTTGAACGCGGCCACCACTGTACGCGGGCAGTTACGCATCTATCCCAATGCCCATTTGATCGATAATGGCAACCAGATTGCTATGTCGGCCACCAGCCGCCTGATGATGTTGAGCACTCTGCCCGGAACGGCTGCTACCGCGCCTGCGGCCAACCTCAACGGCGACGATCTGCACGATTTGCGCCAATTGGATGCGAACAGTAGGTGGACCGGGGCTACCGGGCCACGCGGGGAGAGCCGCCTCAGCTTGGGCATAGCCGCTACCGCAACCACTTTCCCGACCACGGTGCCCAATGACCAAGTGTTTTTGCAGAGCCGCACCTCGGTAGTCTATAATGCTGGCGTGGCTCAGTCGGTTCGGGCCTTTACCGATGCTACCGACACTACCCAGGTGTACGCCAACTTGGTGCTGGTCAACCCCAATGCCTCGGCCACCGCCCCGATCAGCAAAACCATTACCCTCGAAACAGGATCGGGTGCTACGGCCGCCGCCGCGAACGCGACTACTGGTGATGCTACTACAAATGCCTTCGTTAAAGGCGATTTGATCATCGCCCCCAACAATTCATTGGTGGACAATGGGTACCAAATCAATGATCCTCGTGCATTGGCCGGCGTGTTTTTCCAAATGCCCGTGCTGAAGGCTACCGCCGATGCCATCCTGCCCTTGGGCGGGCGGGCCACCTTGACCGGAGCGGGGAACACTACGGGCTTAAATGGAGTGAGCAAGCTTATCTTGGGTACTGCCACCATCGCCACCGATTTCCCAGTCAATTTTGTTGATGTGGAGATCAATTTTGAGATTGCGCCCAATGTCTCGGCCAATCTGTACAGCAATGTGGTGTACAACAGTGGGCGTCGCCAAACGATCCGGGCGTTGAACGATATCGCTGGGGCGACCCGGAACCGTACTTATGGTCATGTGACCCTGACCAATCCATCGGCCACGCCAAACGGCCCCGTCCCCAAAACTCTGGGCGGCAGTATTGTAGTGCGCGGGACCATCACCATCAATCCCAACAATAATTTGCGGACCAATGATCGCACGATCACCCCAGTGGTGGTAGCGGTAAGTGGCACCAACAGCGTGCCCAGGTTGCACATGTTCTCGGCCGTGGCCACGGCCACCAGTGCCGCCGCCATCGTGTTCAATGACCAAGCAGCCGCCATCAACGGCCCATCGGTTCTTACCATCGGGGCTCGGGCCGATCAAAACAGTTCTTTCCCGGTGTTCCCGGCCTACAACGCCACCCACCTCAACTTGGAGTTGGGGACTACGGTAGCCTATAACCATGCCAACAGCACTAGCACCGTGGCGGCCCCGGCCAACCAGAACGTGCAAGCGTTGGCCAATGCGACCGATGCCCAGGCCACTTATGCCAACCTGTGGTTTACCGCTCCTGAAAACACCCTGCCCAACGAGGTCAATTCCAAAACCATCGTGGCCGGAGCCACCGGGTTTACTGAAAACCGGGTCCGGGGTTCGCTGGTCATTTCCCCGTTGGCCAATTTGGTGGACAACGGAATCCAGATCGCGGCCACCGGCAGTGCGGCCCAAGATTTCCGGATGTTCAGCACCATCGCCAATACCCAAACCTACATGAACACGGGCGTACCAGGCACTTACACCGCTAACGCCGTGTTTGAATCCATTGCTTATGGCAGTGCTAGCACCTTGTACGGGGCTGCAGCACCAGGACCAGCTGCCGCGCAAGATGGTACTTCGGCCCTGACTTTGGGCAATGCTACTACTGCCACCCTGTTCCCGACCTTCACCGGAGCCAACGGGTTTGTGAATGCCAATATTGACATGGCCGATGGTACCTATGTGCGCTACAATGCAGGTGTAAACCAAAGCATCCGCAGCCTGTTTGGAGCCACTTTAACGGCCGGGAACAATTATGCGAATGTGGAATTGGTCAATCCGGCGGGCAGTGGAACCCCCACCAAAACCTTATTGGGCCAGCTGCGCCTGCGGGGCAACCTGATGATCGGTGGCCGTGTAGCCTCCAATCGGTTTAATTCGGGCACCATTACTTATCAAGCCAATGGGCAAGCCAATACGTTGGCAGTGGGCACTTTTAACGTCAACATCCAAGGCAACTGGGTCGCTTTTACTTCGGGCAACCAAGCGACCTTGAGTGCTACCATGGTCGGTTCGGGCGCCGCTAATACCATTAACAATATTTTTAATGCAGGTTCGGCCACCGGTACCCAGCGCGTGATTTTTGAGGGTGGCAATGCCCAAACCGTGATTTCGGGCACTACTGCGGGGGCTGCCCCCACCGTGCCCAACAACTTTGTCAATGTCGAGCTGGGCAAAACGCCAGCCGCCAGCATTGCCAATCGCACGGTCAGTATCCGCCAAGATCCCATGCGCGTGAGCCGCCAAGCCAATTTCTTGAACGGCTATTTCTGGAGCAATGTGGACGGCACCGAGAGCAACGCAACTACGGCAGCCGGCCAGTTTGCCGACGACAACGTGATCACTTTCCTCGACAATGCGGGTACCATCATGGTGGAAGGCCCGGGCACTTTCCCCGGCGCCCCCGGCCCCAACAATCTGAGCTATGTGCGCGGCGCGGTGCGCAAGATCGGCCGGGCCAATGTTGGTTTCGCTGGTAATGGCAAAATGACTGGCGGGGCTTATCCCTCCACCAACGCTTTTGACTTCCCCGTGGGCCACCCCAATGGCAACTTCTATGCGCCAATGGGCGTGCACACCTTACTGGCTGGCAGCGATTTAACGGCCCGTTATTACCCCGTTAGTGGCAACCTGTCCAACAATGCGGGTTCGCTCGCCCCGCAACCTTTGCCCGTTACCTTGCCCCGGCCTTACAATCCCGGTTCGTTTATTGCCCCGCTGGTGTTTGTCAACCAGTCAGAGTTCTGGGCTTTGGACGGCACCACCACAGTCAATTTTACCGGTATTGGCGTAAAACTGAGCTGGGACTTGACCGGTGCCACGGGCAACCGTACGGCTGGGGTCGCTGGCCTGGGCGCAGACAAACTCAACATTGCCCACTGGAAAACTGCCAGCAGTGCTTGGGTGCCCGAGGGCAAGCAAGACTATTTCAGTGCGGGCTTTCCTGATACCCAGGGGGTGCAATGGAGTGCGGCCACGGTCAACCACAACGGGCCGTTCACCAACGCCGAGGATGGCCTGACCCTATTGCCCATCCAGCTCCTGAGCTTTGAGGCCAGCCAACGCGGGCAAGAAGTGGATCTGGTTTGGCGCACCGCCCGTGAGATCAACAACGACTACTTTACCATTGAGCGCAGCAGCGATGGGTTTAACTTTGCCCCGATCATTGACCGGATCCCGGCCAAAAATGGCGGCAATTCCAATACCACTCTCAGCTATGGGCAAGTGGATCGCCGTCCGTTGGTGGGCAAAAATTTCTATCGCCTCAAGCAGACCGACAAAGACGGCACCTTTACCTACAGCAAAATCGTGGTCGTGTATTTTGAAAGCGATGGAACGGATAAAGCCGGGTTCAGCGTGTATCCCAATCCAGTGGAAGGTGGCCAAGAGTTGAACATTGTTGTGTTTGACAAAGATTTTGGCCCGGCCACCTTGGTTATTTACGATGCCATTGGCCGCGAGGTTCACCGGGTCAAAGTGCCCGAAACCAACCTCCACACCGTGATCCAATACGGCGACCTGCGCCTCAAGCTGTCCACCGGGGCCTACATTGTCCGAGTGGCTGGCCAAAGCAAGACTTATACCGGCCGGTTTGTGATCAACTAAAGCAGGCTACCAATTGATAACTTAGCATAGTGATTGATGGTCAAAAAAAGACCAAGGGGCTAAAAACTCCTTGGTCTTTTTTTTGTGATCGGATTGGGCCGAGTAGGGCAGGGTTTGGGGGTGATGGGAATGGCGGGATTTTTATTTAACATAATAACAATTATACAACTAATTTGAATCCCCAATTTCCGACATTGCGGCTTACTAAAAGCGAAACACCCAGCCGTTCACGGCATCATTTTGTCCACCACCAAGCTTCTCCTTTTGGCCAGATCGTTGGATGAGCGTGCGACGCCC
>JAYUVL010000374.1:0-2883 GCA_043754075.1 Cytophagales bacterium
GCGCGGATTGGCACTTGGGAGGCCGACCTTCTGACCGAACAAATGATATGGAGCTGGATTGTGTGCCAAATTTTTGAAGTAGAAGAAGGTTTTCAGCCAAACTGGCATTCAATTGGGGAGCTTTATGCCGAAGATAAGTACAAAGAGTGGGCCCTTGATGCCATCGGCGAGGCCATCCGGGTAGGCACTCCCTACGACTTAGAGCTGGAAATCCTAACGGCCACTGGCCGTAAACTCTGGGTGCGATCCATCGGCGTGCCCGAATTTGAAAACGGAGTGTGCCGCCGCATATATGGTACCGTGCAGGACATCGATGCCCGCAAACGGGCCGAGCTAAAACTGGCCGATGACTACCTCCTCTTACGCACCATCATCGATAACCTGCCCATCAATGTGTTTGTCAAAGATTTGGACTCGAGGCGGGTATTGGCCAACCGGGCCGAGTATGAATTTGTGGGGGCAGCCACTGAAGCGCAATTAATGGGCAATACGAATGAGGCATTTTTCCCTCCAGAGCTGGCCCAAGCACTCCGGGCGGATGATTTGAAAGTTTTTGGCGGGGCAACTTTGCTGGACAAAGAATTGCTCCTGCCACGCATGGATGGCACCATGCGTTGGTTCCAGGTGTCCAAAATTCCCTTGCGGGATCAACGGGGCACCATTGTGGGGCTGGTAGGCCTGCGCATGGACATTACTGAGCGCAAGCAAAATGAAACCGCGCTCCGGGAGAGCCACGAGCGGTTCCAAAAATTGGTCGCGCAAGTTCCCGGGGGCATTTATCAGTTCCAATCTTTCCCCGACAGCAGGGCGCACCTCCTCTATGCCAGCGGCGGTATTGAGCAATTGCTCCCCGAACTGACCGCCGAGCAGTGGAAGGGTGGCGGGTTGTCGAAGTATATTCATCCCGAAGATCGGGCCAACCTCGTGGCGAGTTTTCGCGCCACCATGGCCAACCCCACCCTGCGGCAGGACGAATTCCGATTGGGTTACTCTTTTAATGAGCGGTGGGTGCGGGCCCGGTCCAATCCTGAGCCGCAGGCAGACGGCAGTGTGATCTGGTCTGGTTTTTTGGAAGACATCACCAGCCGCAAATCTGCTTCCGAGGAACTGCGCCGGGCCAAAGAATTGCTGGCCCAGACCAGTGCGCTGGCCAAGATCGGCGGCTGGGAGTATTACCCGGCCACGGGACAGATCAATTGGTCAGATACGTTGCGGGACATTGCCGAGTGCGACCCCGACTATGTGCCCACCTTGGAAAAGGTCGGGTTGAGCGTAAAGTCGGCGCAAGACCGGGAGCGGTTCGCCAGTGCGGTCCGGCTGGCCTTGCAACAGGAGACACCGTATGTGTGGGAAGCCGAGATGCTAACCGTCAAAGGGCGCCCCTACTGGGGCCGGGTTGAGGGCAAGGCCGAAATGTGCGGAGGCCGGTGCGTCCGCCTGTATGGCACGCTGCAAGACGTGAGCGAGCACAAGGCCCAAGAGAGGGAACTGCGCCTGCTCGAGTCGGTGGTGACCCACGCCAAAGATTCAGTGCTGATCACCGAGGCCGAACCGTTCGACCAGCCCGGCCCGCGCATCCTGTACGTAAACCAAGCCTTTACCCGGATGACGGGCTACACCGCCGAGGAGGTAATCGGCAAAACACCGCGCATCCTCCAAGGGCCGCTGTCTAATCGCCAAGAATTGGACCTGATCGGACAGGCCCTGCGGAGGTGGGAGCCTTATGACGCCGAGCTGGTTAATTACAAGAAGGATGGCACTCCGTTTTGGGTCCAATTTACCGTTATCCCGGTCATGGACCAAAACGGTTGGTACACGCATTGGGTGGCCATTGAGCGGGACATGACCGAGCAAAAGCAGATCCAGCAGCAATTGGTGCAGGCCAAGGAAGCCGCCGAAGCGGCCAATCGGGCCAAGTCCGAATTTTTGGCCAACATGAGCCACGAAATCCGCACCCCGCTCAACGGAGTGATTGGGTTTGCCAATTTGTTGTTAAATGCTGCGCCCAACGCGGAACTTCAGCAAAATTACCTGACCATCATCCACCAATCGGCCAATTCGTTGCTCGACATCATCAACGATATTTTGGATTTTTCCAAAATCGAGGCGGGGATGCTGGCCTTAGATGTGATCGAAGTGTCCATCGCCGAAATAGTGGAGCAAGCCACCAACTCGGTGGCCTATCAAATGCGCGAAAAAAACTTGGCTTATTCCTGTTACGTCTCGCCCAGTGTGCCGCCGATTATCCAAGCGGATGGAGTGCGGCTCCGGCAAATATTGGTCAACTTGCTGAGCAATGCGGTCAAGTTCACTACCACCGGTGAGGTAATGCTTACGGTGGAAACACTGTCGGGCGCTTCCCCCGGGCAGATCCGGCTCCAGTTCGCGGTTCAAGATACCGGCATTGGCATTGCCCCGGACAACCAGCGAAAAATATTTGAAGCATTCAACCAAGCCGACGTGTCCACCGCGCGCCAATTTGGGGGCACGGGCCTGGGGCTCAGTATTTCCAACAAATTGCTGGCCCTCATGCACAGCCGCCTGGCGTTGCAAAGCACCCCGGGGGTGGGCAGCCGGTTCTACTTCTCGGCCGATTTTGCCACTGGCCAGTCCAAGATCGTTTCCCCCACTGTGGGCCACGCAGCGCAGGGCACACCGATCCGCGAGCTGTCCGCCACGATCATGATTGTGGAAGACAACCCCATTAATATGTTGCTCTCCAGTGCTTTGTTAAGGCGGCTAGTGCCCAACGCGATAGTGGTGGAAGCCGTGGATGGTTTTGCCGCCTTGACCTATTGCCGAGCCAACCAGCCCGATCTAATCTTTATGGACGTGCAAATGCCCGGGATCAATGGGTATGAAACCACCCAACAGCTCCGACAA